>MGAF01000034.1:48090-68509 GCA_001789635.1 Candidatus Roizmanbacteria bacterium RIFCSPLOWO2_01_FULL_35_13
AAACCAAAAGGAAAGGGAGCGGTGGAGAAGCTTTTTAAAAAACTAGTAAAAAGCTAATTTCCAATATCCAATATTCAATTTCCAATAAATTAATAATTTTTAAATTAGAAATTCATTAGAAATTAGTAATTAGATATTATAAATTTTTATGAAACATTTATACAAAAAAGAATTAAATTATTATCTTAATAATCCCATCGGTTATATAGTTGTAATATTATTTGCCGTCTTTGCCAACCTTCTTTTTGTAAAAGATATTTTTATAGTTGGATCAGCATCCATGCGGCCTTTTTTCAATTTTTTACCCTGGCTTTTATTGATTTTTATTCCGGCTTTAACAATGCGGATTTTATCCGAAGAAAAAAGAACTAATACTATTGAAATTTTATTAACATTACCGATATCCGAGACTCAAATAGTTATTTCTAAATTTTTGGCTCTTGTGACGGTTTCGGGAATAGGACTCTTATTGACAATCGGACTGCCTATTTCTTTATCGGTTATAACGAAAGTATATTTGCCTGAAATTTTAGCCGGTTATACCGGCGGTATTTTACTTGCCGGTTTCTATATCAGTTTATCAATGTTTTTTTCATCACAAACTAAAAATCAGGTAGTAGCATTTTTAGGATCTGCTCTGACGATTTTTTTTCTGCTCGTGTTAGGAACAGATTTTACAGCCAATGTTTTGCCAAGAGTTATACATGATTTCTTAATTTATTTTAGCCCCTTTAATCATCTGAGTAACTTTGTTAAAGGACTCATTGATCTCCGCTCGATATTTTACTTTGTCAGTTTTATTGTTATGTTTTTGTTTTTAACAATTGTCGATTTGGAAAAAAGAAATTAAATGTCATTCTGGGGAGCGATGATTTTTCGAGCGACTCCAGAATCATGGTTAAAAATAACGATTCCGGACGGGTTACAATCCCGCGTTACCGCGCGACCGGAATGACAATAAATAATATGTTTAAAAATCTAAAAAACTTAAAACTAATCAAATTTTTTAATATTCAAGGTAAAGAAGGACAAATAATTTTTACTGTTGTGGTTGTCCTTTTTTTACTGGTTAATTATTTGATTTCGGGAATTTCTTTACGTTATGATGCTTCATCCGGTAAAGCTTATACTCTGTCAGAGTCAACTAAAAAAATTTTGCATAATCTGGATGACTTGGTAAATGTTAAATTTTTTGTCTCTTCGGATTTACCAGCCAAGTTGGTTCCCCTGAAAACCGACGTGACAGATACGCTAGCGGAATTTAAAAAAGAAGGAAAAAATAAAGTCGCTCTAAAAATTGTCGATCCGAAAAAGGACGAAAATACGGGAAAAGAAGCAAGGGAGTCGGGTATTCCGGAACTTCAGTTTTCCCAGCTAGAACAGGATAAATATGCAGTAACTACGGCATATTTTGGTATTTTTTTGTCTTATGGAGGAAGAAATGAAATTATCCCTCAAGTTACCGATTTTGAAAATTTAGAATATAATTTAACCTCTTCAATCTATAAGCTGGTTAAAAAAGATTTACCAAAGGTTGGGATTATCGGAGAAATTCCTTCGGCAAATCCCAGCGAGGATAGTTTGGCAAGTTTCAAGAAAATTCTAGGACAACAATTCAGTTTGGAAAATATTGATATTTCTTCCGAATCGATAGTAAAGACAATTGATCAATCTTACCAAACGGTCTTTGTTTTTGATAATAATCAAAAAGAGTATTCAAGCCAAGAGCTAAAATTATTGAGGGAATATCTGAATAAAAAAGGAAAAATAATTGTTTTTGCCGATGGAGTATGGACTTCGGAACAACTTGAAACAACCCCGGCAAAGCATAATTTATTTTCACTGCTTCAGGAGTACGGAATAATTATTGAAAAAAATCTAATTCTTTCAACCTCCTCTGAGTTAGTCAATTTTGGTGGTGGTCAGGTTTCCTTACTAGTACCCTATCCTTTTTGGTTTAAAACTAATAATTTTAATCCGCAAGTTTCATATTTCTCTAATGTAAACCAACTTACATTTCCTTGGGGATCTTCTATTAAATTGGAGAAAAAAACTGATATAGAAACTAAAGAGTTGGTAAAAACAACAAACAGATCTTGGCAACAAAAGGATAATTTTATGTTAAATCCACAGGCAATTGAACCTCCGGGCGATAAAGATCTGGGAGAATTTTTAGTAGCCGCAGAATCTTCTAAGAAAAACTCCGGACAAATTGTAGTTATTTCTTCTTCAAGATTTGTATTGGAAAGATATTTGGGAGCAGGATCGGATAATCTGGAATTAGTTTTAAATTTTGTAAGTAATCTGGCATCCGGAGGGGCATTGTCCGGTATTCGATCACGGGCGGTTTCTTTTTATCCTTTACCTGATCTGCAAAATACTCAAAAAGATGCGTTTAAGTATATCAATATTCTTCTCTTGCCTGTGTTATTCAGTATTTGGGGAGCTTTCAGATTGATTAGGAGAAGATAATGCCACTTCGCTATTAATCAGATACTAAATAGCTTCGAGGCATTTTCCGGTCGACATTATCAATGTAGGTGTATACTTCCGAAGCTCATCAGTTTTTTTATTTCTTGTTTTGAGCGAAGGAGTATAAATATAGTTTCAATCCTGTTTTTATTCCTGCAAAAGCAATTCTGTCGTAGGGAATTTTATTTTTAGGAAAAAATTTAATTTCTGATATATCATCATGAGCCACAATTTTTTTTTGGTCAACATTCCCGGTAAAAAGAAAACAAATAGTGTGATAATTAGTTTCTTTATATAAGTATCTATCTGCAGTTGAAGTAAGGTATTGAAGATTTTGCACTTCGACTCCTAGTTCTTCCTGAATCTCCCGCAGAAAAGATTCTTCCAAAGTTTCTCCGATATCAACAAATCCGCCGGGCACATCCCAAAATCCTTTTTTAGGATCACTCTTTCTTCTTACCAAAAGAATTTCGCCTTTTTTATTTTCCGCAATCAGTCCATTGGTTGGTCTTGGATTTTCGTACAGATGAAAATCACAGCTGTTACAGATGTAAAGGCTCTCAGATTTCTTGGTTATTCTTTTTGAACAACGAAGACAGAATAAATAGTTCATTTGTTTATAATTTATATATTATATTTAAAATATGATGAAAAGATTTTCTATTATTATACTGTCAGTATTAATATTAATAGTAATTTTAATTTTTCTTCAGAGTTGGATTATACGCCTACCTCTCAAAGACTTTACATCTGTTGGTCAAATATCTGATACTGGCTACATTTTTTATCAATTCGGACAAACTCCTACATTGCATGACTTACCTCATTGTTCTGATTTAGAAAATCCTCCTATAAATCAATCACCTTGGAAGTATACGCTTCAAATAGAGAATGCTGATTTAAACAATTATATTTTTAAGCCCGTAAAAGTTTGGGGGAAAGTTAACGTAAAGTCAAAAACATATAAACCTCCAGAGATTATATGCATTAAATCTCCGTGCGGATACACTCAAACAATTAGAACGATGCATGTGACAAAAATAGAATTAATAAATAAAATGCTGTCAAGTTGCGAACAAAAATATCTTCAAGATTTGTCTAATTATTACA
This sequence comes from Candidatus Roizmanbacteria bacterium RIFCSPLOWO2_01_FULL_35_13, assembly GCA_001789635.1. Classification (GTDB taxonomy): domain Bacteria; phylum Patescibacteriota; class Microgenomatia; order UBA1406; family GWC2-37-13; genus 2-01-FULL-40-13. Next base: position 51,673 of record MGAF01000034.1, read on the forward strand.
ACAGGACTTATTGAGTGCTAGTTTATTATATAATTTCTTCATGGTAAGAACGCGCATTGCTCCTTCGCCGACCGGCGAAGACATTCATATAGGCAATCTTTATACTGCTTTAATTAACTGGGCTTGGGCAAAAAAACACAAAGGTAAATTTATTATCAGGATTGAGGATACGGACCAGGAGCGTCTGGTAAAAGGCTCCGAAGAAAAAATTCTTCAGACAATTAAAGAATATGGCTTAAATTATGATGAGTCAACTGATATAGGCGGACAATACGGATCTTACCGGCAATCGGAAAGACTTTCTGTTTATAAAAAATACGCTGATGAATTAATTAAGAAAAAAGCCGCCTATTATTGTACATGTACAAAAGAAAGATTGGCTGAGCTAAGAGCCGCTCAGCAAAAACAAAAACAAATTCCTAAATATGACAAGCATTGTTTAACTAAACAAAAAGAGGTTAAGGAAGAAATCAAAAAGGGAAAATCATACGTAGTAAGACTTAATGTGCCAAACAATAGGGAAATAAAGTTCAACGATTTAATCAGAGGTGAGATAAAAATTATGAGTGATAACTTAGATGATCAGGTGTTAATGAAGTCAGATGGGTTTCCCACCTATCATCTAGCTGTTGTTGTTGATGACTACCTAATGAAGATAAGTCACATAATACGGGCAGAGGAATGGCTGTCTTCAACGCCAAAGCATATACTTTTATTTGAAGCTTTTGGCTGGGATCTGCCTATCTTTGCTCATGTGCCTATTCTTAGAAATCCCGACCGTTCAAAATTATCTAAAAGAAAAAATCCGGTTTGGGCATCTTGGTATCTAAAACAAGGCTATCTGCCGGAAGCTGTTCTTAATTATCTCGCATTGATGGGCTGGTCGCATCCGGAGCAAAAAGAAATTTTTAGCTTAGATGAGTTTGTAAAAGTTTTTGATCTTAAAGATATAAAAAGTAGCGGACCGGCATTTGATATTGTTAAGCTGGAGTGGATGAACGGACAGTATATTAGAAAATTACCAATTTCTAATTTCCAATTACTAATTAATAATTTTTACGGCAATAAATTAGACAGAGATTTAATAGCGAAAACCTCTTCGCTTGTTCAAGAACGAATGAAGAAGCTATCTGATTATATGTTTTTATGTGAATTCTTTTTTAACAAACCGGAAGGATATGAAATCGATTTATCAGGAAAAAAAGATTTATTAAAAAAAATGCATGAATCCTTGTCGAAAGTTGTAGACTGGAAAGCGGATGAAATTGGAAAAACAATGCAGGACCTAACTAAAAAAGAAGAGGTTAAGGCGGGTGAATTTTTCATGATTCTGCGAGTTGCAATGGCCGGTAAAAAAATTTCTCCACCGCTCAATGATTCTATGGAAATCTTAGGGAAAGAGGAATGTTTGACCAGGTTGAAAAAACTTCTTTAATAAAGTTGCATTTACTTTGTGATTTAAATCACATATAATGAAAATAGAAGGGATGTGATTTATATATGATTAGAGGAATCGAGGGTATATTGCTTTTCAGCGAGGATGCAAAAAAATTAGCTTATTTTTATAAAGAAAAAGTTGGACTTAAAATAACATTTGAGGCTGTGATGGGAGAAACTGATGATATGTATGAGTTTAAGATGAAAAACGGTAGTCCGTTATATGTCATTCATCACTCAAAAGTCAAAGGAAAAAACAAACAACCGGAAAGAATGATGTTTAATCTGGAAGTTGATGATATAGAAAAAGAAGTAAAAAGATTAGACAAAGCAGGTGTTAAAAAAACACAAAATGTATACCATGTAGAAGGATACGGATATATAGCAACTTTTTCCGATATCGACGGAAATTATTTCCAGCTTGTTCAAGTAAGGGAGAAAAAATAATATTTTATATGTCCATATGGGGATGAGTTTTTTGTCATCCTGAATTTATTTCAGGGTCTGGTTTTAGAATTGGACTTTATTTAAGCAAGTTGAGTTGATTTTTAAGATAGGTTTCAACATAAGTTTTAAAACTCCCCCATGGTATAAGAAGATTAGGCTCTAGCTTGAATTTTTTAGAAAATCTAAATGAGGGGTTCATTTTATATTTAGCTAAATAGTTTTTGATTTTTGGATAATCCAATTGTTTTTATATTCTAAAATTAGTTTTGTTTTAAACATTAAAAGTTCAGGAGCCATAATTCTATCAGTATTAAATCCTTCGCTGCCCGGTTTAGAACAAAAATTTATAAGAAAGTTTTTAAGTCTATCGGTTAATGGTTTTTGAAAATGACCATGTTTACCCGGCTCGACGAATATCTGCATTTCTGGTTTTAGATTTGTAATAAGACCATGTCTACTACCTTCAATCTTTATTATTTTATTCTCATAAAGATATACCCATAAATGTTCAAGTTCATATAGATGTGAAATATCTGCCTCATATAGAAGGCTATATTCGATGATTGTGTCGGCGTCAGATTCCGTTTCTAATAATTCTTTAATAAAGTAAAGCGGGCGAGGAAATGTTGGGGATTGATAGTTATCTGCAGGGGACTTTGCCGCATAAATAGAGTAACCAATTTTTATAGGTAAAAAGGGTTCATGCTGATCAAAAAGTAGGGGTGGAAAAAATTTATAAGCGAAATTAATCATGTGAATAATTATAAACTAATCACTCTGGGTAATATTTAATTATATAGAATATAGTTATGGCAAAAAAATTATTTGACAAAAAATGCGTTGAGCGCATTGGTGTAAAGTCTATGGTTAAAGAGGATATAGATAAGTATCTTTCTCAATTAAAAAACCAGTGGGAAGTGATTGAAGAAAAGAAGATAAACTACACTTTTAAATTCAAGACTTTTAAGGAGGCAATATCTTTTATTAATAAAGTGGCTGACTTAGCCGAATCAGAAAATCACCACCCTAATATCCACATTCTTTATAATAAGATAAAAATAGTCTTATCGACCCATTCGGTTGGAGGTCTTTCGGAGAACGACTTTATTTTAGCTGCAAAAATAGAAAAAATCGTTTAAGGAAAGTCATTCCGGCTTGTCCGGAATCGTAGTTTCTTTTAAACAACGATTCTGGATGCGCTTCAAAAATCATCGCTTACCAGAATGACGTCTGTTCTACTTTATTTCCAAACTTTTCCACAGAATTCTACTGGCATAAGTACGATAGGGTTTCCATATTTCGACAATTTTTTCAATTTGTTTTCGGGTTGGCTCCTTTTTAAATTTATATAGTTTTTTGATAGCATTTTTTAATCCCAAATCACCGTGGGAAAAAATATCCTCTCTTCCTAATGTGAACATCAGGAACATTTCTGCTGTCCAGGGTCCAATTCCTTTAACTTTTGTTAGTTCTTTTATCACTAAATCATCCGAAAGTTTATCAAGTTTGTTAAGTTTCAAGTCGTTTTTTAATACTTTCGCCGCTAAATCTTTGAGAAATGAAACTTTGGAGTTGGAAGTCCCACAGGAACGGATCTTTTTATCAGATAATTTAAGGAGCATCTTCGGAGTGATTTTTTCTTGAAGAAACAATTTTTTAAAGCGTCCAAATATGGTTGCAGCAGCTTTATCTGATAGTTGTTGATTGATGATTATTTCGCAAAGATCGTAAAAATAATCGTCGGAAACTTTGGGACCTGAAATTCCAACTTTTTCGATAATAGAATAAAGAATAAGATCGGCTTTTTTAAAATGCTCAATTATTTTTTTGTCCACTCGAATATTATAAAATATTAAGAAATGGAAAAATTAATAATAAATACAAAAAAAGAAAAAGAGTTGGTTGATATAACGGATGAAATAAATGAAATTATTAAGAAAAATAAATTTAAGGAAGGTTTAATCACTCTTTTTCTTACTCATACAACCGCCGCGTTAACAACTATCGATGAGGATCCGGGAGTGGATGAGGATCTTTTTATGGCACTGGAAAAAGTTGTCCCAAAATTAAACTATCATCATCCTCATAATCCTGAACATATGCCAAGTCATATATTGTCTTCATTGATCGGAACGTCCTTAACTCTGTTAGTTGAAAACGGAGTACTCATCTTAGGTCAATGGCAATTAGTTGTTCTAGTTGAATTGGATGGTCCAAAAGAGAGAAATATAATTATTTCATTTTAGCAGCTTATTGAAAGGTATTGATTGGTGACGGTTTATTTGTCCGTTTAATTGGAGTAGCTAATTTTTCGAATTCTTGTCTGCGTTCTTGAATTTTAGATTCTGCAACCTTGGTTAAGGTCATTTGTTCTGGATTTCGTATTAACTCATCAATTTCCCCAAATCCGATAGATTCTAATCCAGCAAATTTTAAATAAATATCGTCTCTAGTTTTAGATGCAAAATCAATTTCAGGCGCATCCCAATACGTTGGTCCAAGTACAACGGGAATATCATCATCTATTAGGCCTTGGCTTAGATCTATATTACATAAGCTTATTACATATTCTAAAGTTTCCTCTGACCGAATATTCATATTTTTCTCCCCGAAAATTCTACCCCTAAACCTTGGAACAGGAGTCTCCAAAAACTTCCTAATTCTTTCAGCTTCTTTAGGGTGTTGAGCTTCATAATGTTGAATTTGTGAAACTTCGGGTAGAGCATTTGATTCTTGCATATAAAGAATAATATCAAATATGTTTATATTTTGCCAATTTGACGTTTTTTAATTTTAGCCATAATAAACCTCTTGCCAGTGGGGATCGGTTTCAACTATTAAATCCAAGTAAACAATTTTTCCGGTAGCGAGGGCAATTTCTTTTCTGGCATAGCTGCCGATTTCTTTAATTTTTCTACCGGCTGCACCGATAAGCATTTTTTTATGACGGGTGTTGGTTGTCAAAATTCTGGCTTTGATAACAATAATTTGCTTACCTTTTTCTTTTATATCATCGACTATGGCGGTCGTGGTGTAGGGAATTTCCTGACCCATCATAATAAAGACTTTTTCCCGGATCAGTTCGGCAATGAATGTTTTACTATCCATATTTAAAAGTGGATAACCGGCTTTATTTTCCATTTCATCAGTGGTATTTTTCTTACTTTCGTCATTATTAGTGGGAACTTCCGGAAGGAGGTCAAAAACTTTCTGAATTAATGGTTTAATATGAAGTTTTTTTAGAGCTGAAATTTGAAAAACTAGGGGTATTTCATCTTCTAAAAATTTGTACTGGGGAAGATAGGTCTTTTCCTGCAGATCAACTTTATTGATAACCAATATTTTTGGTTTATTTATTTTTCTGACAATTCCTATGACTTTTGCCTCTTCAAAATCCCTTCTGCGGGTGTGATCAATCATATATATTACAAGATTTACTTCATCATTAATTTCCTTAAGGGACGATTGATTTATATTCTGTGAAAGACTCCAGCCGGCTGCAGGTGTGCCTCTTTGGGAAAAAATTCCGGGAGTATCGACAAAGATAATTTTTCCCCGTTCATCTTCATAAAGAGCTTTGATGGGAAATCGGGTAGTCTGGGGTTTGGGTGAGGTGATGGCGACTTTTTGTCCGATCAGATTATTCAAAAATGTGGATTTACCGACATTTGGTCTTCCGATAAGAAGAACTTTTCCCTGTTTAAATGTTGACATAGATTGATTAAGGGTTTATAATTTAGTTACTAAACGTGGAGAGGATATTTCGCATGTCCTCTCCTTTTTTTATTTTTTGATGAACTCCAAATAGCTTTTTAGCCTGCTGAAATCACGAAAATCGCTTCCTACCAATTGTTTAAGCTCTTTTGCAGTTCTTTCTCCGCGGGCTAAAATTGTAATTTTTTTATTTATATCTTTTAAATATTTTAAAACTACTACAAAATCTCCATCACCTGAAAGGATTAGAACAGAAGAATATTGTTTAATATAACGCATGAGGTCAAAGGTCATATCGACATCACAGTTTGCTTTTTTAACTATTTGTTTACCATCATGGAATATCTTGACCGGCTTTAACTTTAAAATATATTCGAAAGACCCCAGCTTTAGATAAAACTTTACTCGTTTTATTGTTTTTAGTTCAGAAATTTTTTTCTTATTTAGGAATAGCAAAAGTTTTTTTAAGTCCAAAGGTTTTTTATCTAAGACAGAATAAGAAAATCCGTGTAGCTCAACGCCGGCATAATAAAATACTTTCTTTACTTTATATTTTTCTTTAATATACTTGATTAACTTTTTGTAATCGATTTTCCACCCCAGACTTTTTTCTCCACCATAAAATAGATTGGCAGCATCTATAAAACAGTATGTCTTCATAAGCTAATTCTATCATTTAATAGTAAAATTAAGGCATGAATAAAAGTATTCTCCAAAAGCCTAAAGTCTCATGTATTATTCCATTTTGGAATGAGGGGCAACGCTTATTTAACGTTTTAGATGAAATAGTTAAGTGTAAAAATATAAATGAAATAATTTGTGTGGATGATTACTCTGATACGAATTTTTCAAGCGAGATTAAAAAATATTCTCCTTCAACTAAGTATATGCGCTTGAATAAAAATTTAGGTAAGTCTGGGGCAATACTTAAAGGATTAAAACATAGTGAAGGAGACCGCATTTTATTAATCGATGCTGATCTCCGTAACGTCAACCATCTGGAAATAGATAATGCAATAAGTGTTATTCAAAAAAACCGGAATATCGATATGCTTATTTTGCGAAGAATAAAAGCTCCTCTTTTTGTCAAATTAACACGCGGAGATGTTTTAAGCACAGGAGAGAGGATTGTAAAGAGATTTCTTTTACAGGAAGTCTTAGAAAAATATGCAAAAGGATGGCAACTTGAATCAAAAATAAATTTATATATGTACACTAATAAAAAAGACGTATTTTGGTTTCCACATTCTGGAATTAATACTCATTGGAAGTGGGGGTTTTATAAAGATTTAAAATATCATCAGCTGAAGTTTAAAGACATTTTTTCCATCGGATTAACTAACCTAGTGAAACTTTTTCTATTTTTTGGAAAGAGAAAATATTTATCAGTAAACGAATAAAATGAAAAGCTTATCCGATAAGGAAATAATTATTAAAATCAAAAAGGGTGAAATTGACTATTTCACCTATATCGTAAAAAAATATACCAGACAGATTTATAATTTTACCTTTAAAAAAATCAAAAATAGGGAAGATGTTGAAGACATAGTTCAGATTTCATTTCTTCAACTTTATAAATCCGTAGGAAGACTCGATCTGGAAAAACCGGTTTTGCCTTATTTATTTCAAATAGTGAGAAATGAGATGAAGATGTTCTGGCGAAGGCAAAAAGCGACTGTGTCTTTGGATGAAAAAATAGCAACCGACGAGAAAGAAGAGAATCTGGAAAAAGAAATCGTAGAAAAGCAAATAGAGAAACTTCCCAAGGAGCAAAAAAAAGCAGTAAAATTAGTCAGTCAGGGATATTCATACAAAGAGATTGCAAAATTTTTGAATAAGCCACTTAACACGATCAGGACGATTATTAGGAGAGGCAGATTAAAATTGATTAAATCAAAAAAGAATGAAACAGCTTGAGAAGAAAATTCTAAAGAAAATTTATTTTTTTGAAACGCAACAAACTTTTTTACAGCTCTTTCTCCGTATTTTAGCCATGGTCAGTTTTTTTTTAGCAGGAATTATATGGATTTACTATATAGTTCAAGAGCTTATTTATCAGCAGACTTTGGATATTTTTGAAATTTTTAGAGAAGACTTAATGATTATCAGGGAAAATTTTTGGGAAGTTATCGGAATTTTTACAGAGGAATCTCCTATACTCGAAATTATGCTTGCCATAGGTACTTTGGTTATATCGGTTTATTTGATTGTGAAATTTATAGTAAACTTTGTTAAAATAAAAAATAAATTAAACTCGTTAATTAAATTCTGGTTTGCCCGTTAAAAAGTATTACTATTTTTTTATGAAAAAAAGAAACCCGGATAACAAGATTCTACTTATTGGAATTATTGTGACGGTTTTGATTATTGTATTACTTTTTTCAAAAAAAATTAATAATCCGGCAAAGCCTACATCTACAGAACAAATAGAATCAACTATTCAAACAGATCAACAAGCGGTATCCGAGCAAGAACAACCAATTGAAGAAGGGCTTTACTTAGAAGTGATTAGTCCGGTAGATGTCAGCAGCGTTTCAAATTCGTCAATAACCGTTAGCGGAAAAACCGAAGCAAATGTAGAAATATTTATCAACGAAAACGAACTTAAGGCAGATCTGCAAGGTAATTTTTCTGCAGCGTTGACATTAGAAGAGGGAGAAAATATTATTGTGGTTACGGCAAGCGACGATGAAGGTAATTATGCAGAGAAAACCGTAACAGTTACTTATGAACCGGCTAGTTGAAACTTTTTTATTTTCTTTGCATATTTACTATTATGAAGTCTAAAAAATCCATTTTAGTTCTAAGTTTGTTATCATTTGTTTTTTTGAGTCCTTCATTTATTTGCGCCGCTGATCCCAGTGGTATAAAGACTACGATAAGAGCCGAGAGAAAAGAATTAAGAGAAGAAGTTAAAGACAAGATAAAAGATTTAAGAGAAGGAATTAAGCAAAAGCTAGAAGGTATAAAATCTCAGGCAGGTAAGATTGCCGGAGGCGAAATAACTGCTATATCCGGTACAACTCTAACCGTCAGCAAAGACGGAAAAATTTACACTGTTAATACGGATTCAAATACACACTTTCAAAGACACTATTGGGGAAAATCTTCTTTAGATGAATTTTCAGTCGGAAATAAAGTCAATGTCCGCGGAAAATTTACCGATGAAGCAAAAACCACAATTTTAGCCAGAATGATCAGAAATTTGTCGATCATGAAAAGACACGGAGTATTTCATGGAGATGTAACTGCAAAAAACAGTGACAATTTTGTTATTGATTCAAAGCAAAGAGGCAGTCAAACAGTTTTCTTTACCGGTTCGACTAAATTTATAAAAAGAAACGAACAAGCGATGACCTATGCTGATCTGCAAGTTGGCCATAGAGTACGAGTTAAGGGATTATGGGACAAAACATTGAATCAAATTACAGAAACTGTTCAGGTTAAAGATTATGCTCTTCCACCCAAACCAACTAAAGCCGGAGTATCTGTTACGGTTGGACCAACCTTAACGTCTGCTCCTTCTTCTGCTCCGACTCTTACGTTAACTCCCACGTCTACTCCAACCCTCACACCTTCCCCAACCCCATAATTATTTTTTTTCATTCTTGTGAAGGCGGGAATCTATTTTTATTGTTCGAGCTTGTCGAGAACAAATGTTTGGTAAAATATATACGCACCTTTACATTTTTATTTGTTAATTTGTCGGATTTGTTTATTTAATTATTTTATTTGGGGGGTCGTCTAACGGTAGGACATTTCCCTTTGGAGGAAATTATCGGGGTTCGAATCCCTGCCCCCCAGCAAGCACGGGCACCCCTATATGACCGGGGTGCCTAAATAGCCCGAATTGGCTTGCTTAACTCCCGCTTTTTTCTTTCTAAATTCGAACCGTCGAAAACCCTTGAAAAGCTGAAGAATGAGGTCAGGGTGAGAATAAAAGTTTTCCCTGGCAGCACGGATTGAGCAACCGCAGCCTTGTGTTTCAGGTGCCAAAAAGCGAAAATTCGGATAAAATATTTCTCTGGAGGTTTAGGCTACGGTTCGGGTTTAAAAGGAATTTATCATAGTTTCAATAACTTCGGCGGAATTTTTAAAAGAAAAATTGTTAAAGAGATCACTTTTGCCATAGAAATATTGATTATTTTATTTTTCCTTCAACACGTAATATGTCGCTCTTCCTTTGCCCCGTCTTTCGATTAGCCCAAGTTCAGTGAGCTTTTGAAAATCAAGTGCTCTTGTCGCTTTTGCTCGACCTGTTAAGTTTACATAATCACTGTCACTAATGAAGCCTTTCTTTTGAATAAATTCAAGAATTTTTAGATGATATGGTTGTAACTCACTTTCAGGACTTAGTGCAATTTCTGGGAGAAGTTTTTGTACTCGTAAAAGCTCATCAATGATACCTTCGGTAAAATACTCAAGCCAATTGGTAAAGTCAATTTTCTCTACAAGTTCATAATAATTACCAAACTCTCCAACTGTTTGAAAATATTTCGTGACATTGTTATTGTAGTAATTTTCAAAGCTGAATAAGTTAAATGTATTGAGTCCCATGGCAGCAAGTAATGCTTTTGTAACAAGCCTAGTAGTTCTGCCGTTACCATCCATAAACGGATGGATAATTACCATTTGTTTATGAAAGATACCAGCAAGAATAAGTGGGTCAATGCTTTCTTTATTATTGTTAGTAAATTCGACTAGATCTTCGATAAGTGGTTTTACATCTGTAACATCAGGGGGAAGATACACAGGTTGTCCTATTCTTGGATCATTAACGATAACTGGTTTTTCTCGTAAAAATCCTGTCTCAAATTTTGGAAGTAAACCGTCAATAACTTGTTTCTGGATATTTAAAATAAGATGAATAGATAGTTTTACCTCACCCTCTTTAAGTTGCTGATTCAAATCCTGTAATGACTGATTATAATTTAATATCTCTTTTTCGCTATCTCTTATATGGACAGGTTCAGATTTAAGAATCCTTTTGACCTCGGTTAGGGGAAGAGGGTTGCCTTCGATGCTTGTAGAAGCGAAGCTTGACACTTCACGAGCACTTCTTTCCAGTTCTAAAAGCACTACATTTGGAAAACGCTTATTATTAAGTTCGTGAACTAAGCTACTAATCCTCTTAATATTTGCTAAAAGTCGATCCGTAATGGTATATTGAGGTTGAAACATAAGGCTTATGGACGTATTATAGACGATTATTAGACGATTTGCAAGTCGTATTTGTTTATAAATTTGAGCTTTAAAGCATCCTGGATAATGAGGCTACAGGACGTATCACGGTTCGGCAGCAAAATTTCTAAAAGTGATAATTAGAGCTTCATAATAGTCTGTTACACCTGAAAGGTGCAAATACCTCTTTCTTCTCTTTACTGGCTGGCGGTTTACGAAAAATGTCGAACTTCATTTGATTAGCTCCGGCGCGGCGCCCACCCGCCGCGCCTCCGAAACTGTCGGCTCAAACAATCTCGAGGAAATCGGGATCAAAAGAAAAAACGCAAAAATTTTAAAGAACTTTTATAAATTTCAAATGGCGTATCCGGTGGACTCAACCCGATTGCTCGAATTGTCCGAATACGCCATTAAAAATAGCAATCGGTAAAAGTTGAGTCCACTTACAATATACAAACTTTTCAAAAAGAAAACAATAGTAATTGGTCTTCTCAAAATCTCCAGAAAAATGTATAATTCAAGCATGAAAAGATTTAGAAAAATAGCCATTATTGATACTGTTAAAATTACCGAGGTGGCGAAAAGGGCCATTCAAGATTATTCAAATGAGCTTGTTATTTATCCTGAATCCGATGCAAAAGATGAAACCGAAACTTATAAAAGAATTGGTCGTGCTGATGCGATTCTGGGTAATTGGCAGTCTACGATAAATGCTTCAATCTTGAAACATACCCCGAATCTTAAATATATTGGAATTTGCGGAACAAGTTTAGCGAATATTGATCTCGAAGCAGTAAAAAAACAAAACATAGTCCTTAAAAACGTAACGGACTATGGTGATGAAGGAGTAGCAGAGTATATTTTTGCTCAATTACTTAATCTTTTCAGAGGATTTGGCAAATATAAGTGGAGAGACGAAGTTAGCGAGCTTAATTCAAAAACGATTGGAATTGTTGGTCTAGGAGCGACGGGACAACAAGTTGCCAGAGTGGCTTTAGGTTTTAAAATGAAAGTTTTATATTACAGTAAATCTAGAAAAATAGAGTGGGAAGGAAAGGGTGTTCAATATTCACCCATTGGTAATTTATTCAAAAAGAGCGATATCGTTTCCTTGCACGTTCTTAAAAATACCAAGATTATTGGAAAAGATGAACTAGAGAAAATCGGTAATGGCAAGGTAATAACTGATACTTGTTTAGGAAATATTTACAAAGATATAAATGCCGTTCGGTTATGGCTCGGAAAGGAAAACAATTTTCTTATAAGGGATTATCAACCTGAAATAAAAGAAAAACTTGGTGATTTGGAAAGATTTATCTATACAGATGATGTGATAGCAGGATTGACAGCGGAAGCCAGAGAAAGGCTAAGTACAAAAGTTGTAGACAATATTAAAGCCTACCTAGAAAAAAATTAAAAATTAAGCGATTTTTACGCAATCGCAAAATCGCGCGCGCAAAAAATAGCGGAGGCGCGGCGGGTGGGGGCGCCGCGCTGGAGCTAATCAAATGAAGTTCGACATTTTTCGTAAACCGCCAGCCCGGTTTGACAAATAAAAATTTCAGCAACTCTAGAGCGTAAAATCAACTTCTATCAGGTTCGAGCGAACTTTGTAAATGTCTTTAGTTAGCTTCAAGATTTGAGGATAGTTGAAATATAATCCTTCCAATACCTTCTTTTAAACAAATCCATAGTAAAATTATATCTTATGGAGAAAAAGCATTTTGTAAATTTGTCAATAATTATCGGAATATATTTGCTAATACTTTTTTTCTTCAAGCAGCAAATTTTTACTTATCAATTTGACCATAAATTAATTAACCGATACTTTTGTTCTCAAGACATCCCCTACGAGCCAAACTGCCCAAGAGAATGGCTGTCGGATGAAGAACTCCATATTGCTGCCGGATATTTATACTCAACAGGCAGTGACCCGGCGGAGATTGATTTTCAGCATATGCCACTTATTGCATATTTTTACGGATTCTCTGTTCTAGCTTTTAACAATCCTTATTACGTTGAAATTATATTTGGGCTTTTGTTCCTAAGTCTGGTTTATTTACTTGGAATAAAAATTTATAAATCCGAAAAAGTTTCAATAATAGCCTGTTTATTATTTTTAATCGACCCGTTATTTTTGGATTTATCCTCACAAGCTTCATATGAATTGGGGCAGGCGGTTTTAATTCTTTTATATTTTTATTTTATTATTTTTCACGAAAAAAATTTCTTATTGCGGGGAATAACTTTGGGATTAATCGCTACTTCCAAATTTTGGGGAGCTGCACTTTTTTTTGTGATGTTTTTCAATGCTTATAAAATTCTAACCAGAAATTTCAAATTACGAATTTTTATTTTATCCCTGATAACTGGATTCATAACTTTTTCCATTGTTTATTTTCAGTCCTATATCCTAAGGAATTTTCAGTTCAACATTGTTTTTTTGCAACTGAAGATTCTCAAATACTGGTTAACCCACTCAATTACCAATATTCCATTTGCCTCTTTAATACTTTTCACAACTGGATTTTTCAAAAGCTGGTGGGATAATCACGAGATTTTGAGGACTCAACCTTGGTCTATTATTTGGCCGGTGAGCTTATTAACCTCATTGATTGTCGGGTTAAAACTTTTATTAAGCAAAAAATTTATTCCTGTTCTGCTAGTCTCAGCAATCCCATTTTCATATCTTGTTTATCTGGGAGTTCAAGCGCCTTTCTCAAGATATTTTATTTTAATTCTCCCTTTCAGTTATTTATCATTTGCAAAATTCACAATTCCTTTTTTTATTATTCTCAAAAAACACATTAATATCGCAATAAGTAAGATTATTTATGTAAAATAAAAGTGCTGAGTTATGACAAATTGTTTTTGGATTTGTTTTTTATAGAAGTTGCAGACAAAGTTTAATAGTGCCAGCCAATAAGCTTTTTACAACAATCTAAACTAACTCCACACGTGAAAGATCTTTAAATAAGTCTAAAATGAATTTGACAACCCTAATTTTAGATTGTTGTGGCAACATATTTAACCCCCTGGGTGTTACCATTATAGTGTTTAAATAAGTTAGTTTAAAAAAACTACTGATCGGTAATAACCTTCTGATATAATCTTTTCAATGGAATTAAAGAATAAAGTAATAGCAATCACCGGGGCAAAGGGGGGAATAGGTGAGACATTAGTTAGCCTTTTGGAAAAAGAAAAGACAGAGTTAATTCTGATAAATAAAAAGTTTGAAAAGGAAAATAAAAGGCATAAATATTTTGAATGTGATTTAGCAAATAGGAAAGAAATATTGAATTTAACAAAAAAACTTAAGGAAAACTTTACAAGTATAGATCTGCTGATTAATATTGCCGGTATCGGCGTTTATAAATCAATCGAAGAAGCGACTATTGCTGAATGGGATGAATCTTTCTCTGTAAATGTAACTGCTCCTTTTATTTTGACAAAAGAGTTGTTGCCTCTTTTACAAAAAAGTTCGGATTCTCTAGTAGTAAATATCGGATCAGGTGCGGGAGTGATTCCGATGAAAAATCGTTCACTTTACTGTTCAACCAAATTTGCAATGAGAGGAATGACTTTAAGTCTGGCTGAAGAATTCAAAGATAGAAATCCTAAGTTTTGTCTGATTACTTTAGGAAGCACATTGACTCCTTTCGGAATCGGAAAAGCATTAACTCTCGAAGAAAAAGTAAAAGCGCATCAAAAGGGAGCTGCTTATTTTACTACGGAATGGGTGGCAAATAAATTAATTGAGATTATCAAAGACAAAAACAGAAAAACAGAAATTGTTCTTTATCCGGGTGATTACGGATTCGGAACCTGGAAAAAACCTTAAATATGTATAAAGTAGTTAAAAAATCAGAAGCGAAATTAAGAGTAATCACTGCAAATAAAAGATCGTTCAATTTTATTACCAAGGATATTTCACCCAATGTTTCCCTGGCAATTACAGGAGGTGAAAATTTTTCTGAGGAAGAAAAAGCAAAATACGATCGTATTTATTTTGTGCTGAAAGGAAAATTAACTCTCATCTTTGATGATGAAAAAGTAATTTTGGAAGAAGGTGATAGCTGTTTTGTTAAAAAAGACACTCGATATATTATGTCCGGAACATTTAAAATTATAGTTGTCAACCAGCCTGCTTTTGGGACATAAAGATACATTTATGCTTAAAGATAAATTATCCACGATCATCACTTCAAAACCGGATGTAATTCAGTTTGCTAAAGATCGAAAATACGAAGAAGCTTGGATAATCCCAATCAAAAGTGTCAGACCTGCCAATTAGATAATAGAAAGCTATTTGAATAAAGAAAAATTTGATCTATTGATTGTCGAATATATCTGGAATTCAGAAGATAATGATAACCGCTTCGTTTTAACAGTATTTCAGGATAAAAATTGTCAATTACAGGACAAAAGAAAATTTATTGATTTGGCTTTAGACTTTTTTTATCAATATTCCGATTGCAATAATTTTATTGAAAAATTTGATTCGGAGATAATCGGTCAATCACACTTATTTCAAAGTAAGCCGGAAAACATAAATCTAAGTGTATTTAATTACTGGTTAAGCGTTGGTCCGGTTGAACTCTGGCAAGAAGGTGAAGAATATAACTTTGAAGAAATAAAGAATAAGATAATATCCCGATCAGAAATAGAAAAAACAAAACTCAATTATCAGGGCTTACTTTTCAGGTTTAATACGAAAGGAAATTCAGAAGGACCTGTTTATGGTCTAAAAACTCCCTGTTGTGATAAAAAGGAGGGTAATTGGATTATTAATTATCAAAAAGTAGATTACTGGATTAAAACAATCTTAAAATGATTAAAGCAATTATTATTGATGTAGATGGTGTTATTGTCGGTGAAAAAATAGGGTTTAATTCTCCTTATCCCCATCCGGAAGTGATTAGACGATTAAAATCGATTCGTGAAAAAGGAATCACGATAAGTTTGTGTACTGCAAAACCTCATTATTCCGTTCAAAAAATAATTGAGGATGTTGGATTAAACAATCTTCATATCACCAACGGCGGAGGAGTAATTATTGACCCCATTGACAACATTATTCTAAAAAAACATATCATTAAATCCTCAGATGCTTTGAAAGTTATTGAAAAATATTTAAGCAACGATGTTTATACGGAATTTTATTCGCTAGAAGAATATTTCATTCAGGAAAATCAAAAGTCGGATTTAACAAAAACTCATACCCATATTCTGCAAAGAGAACCACATATTGTAACTTCACTAATTAAAGAAGTTAAAAAACAAGAGATTGTGAAAATCATGCCGATAGCTAAAAACGAAGAAGATAAGAAAAGACTCGTTAGTTTGTTTGAACCTTTTAAGAATGATCTGACTTTAAGTTGGGGAGTTCATCCGGTTGCATTTCCTCATTTATTTGGAATTATTACTGCCAAAGGTATTTCCAAAAAACAAGCAGTAATCGAAATAGGAAATACAATCAATATTAAACCCGATGAAATGCTTGGTATCGGCGACAGCGTAAGCGATTGGCAATTTATAGAACAGTGTGGCTATGCGGGAGCAATGGGTAATGCAAGTGAAGAGTTAAAAGATTTAGTTCACAAAAAAGGAGAGCAATTTTTTATCGGCAAAGCAGTTGATGAAAATGGAATATTAGATATTTTTAACTTTTTTTCCTTATGATTAAAGCAATTCTATTTGATTTTGATGGAACATTAGCAAATACACTTCCTTACTACGTTAAGGCCTACGATCAAGCACTGCAAAAATTAGGATTTAAGTGGGATGAAAGAATAATAGTTCAAAATTGCTTTGGAAAGAAAGAACTAGATATTTGTAAGTCTTTAGGAATGCCAGAAAAAACAGAAGAATTTACTCAAGCCTATTTTTCTGCTGTAAAAGAATTATTCAAACAAGCTTCGTTATTTGAAGATACGATCAATGTTTTAGATTTTATAAAAAACAAAGGAATAATATCAAATCCTCTTGAAGAATTAATTTAGAATGGGTAATATAGTAGTATATGAGAAACTATATTTCCCTCAAACCCAAGGTTGAC
>MGAF01000035.1 GCA_001789635.1 Candidatus Roizmanbacteria bacterium RIFCSPLOWO2_01_FULL_35_13
CATACAAAAGGATAATATGAAGATTAGACTATTACAAGAAAGAAATCGTACTAAAAATTCCACACATTAGTTCCATTTAGCCGATAAGAATCTAAAATTTAAAATATAAAAAGTAAAAACGATATTATAAAATTAAAAATTTTTTATAGTAGTTTTTCCTTTTTTATTTTTATTTTTTAAGTTGTATACCCTATAATCTTCAGACACAAAATTTCTTTATACTAAACTTAAATAAATAAATTTAAACTAATTTATTTTACTGTCAGTAAGCTTAATTATAAGATTTTTTGTTATCAACTTACGACTTTGCATGCGGTCGTCTCATAAGTCGTAATTATAAATTATTCAATAATTTCAGCGTCAACGTCATAACCTTTATCTTTCTTACTCTGGAATAAATTAGTTTTTGCATGTCGAAGATTTTCTTTTAAAGTCTCTTCTAAATCTTTAATATTTTCTCTCATTTCATTCCCCATTTCCCCCCTATATTCTGCTATTTGTCTTAATCCCGGATTTATATATATTCGAACTCTATCAATATAAAATTTTGCAGCTATTTCCTCTGCCACTTCCGGCCGATTCTTAAATTGATCATTTTCCTTTAATTCACTGGCATAGGTATGAGCTAAAATAGCTATATGGTAAATAATTGCTTCTTTATTAAAAGTTGGCAGATCGGCATTATACTTTCCCACAAGAACATCATTCAATTCATCATAATAACTATTACTTCCGCCGCCAGCAAATTCGCCTTGCGATTCAGGCTTTGTCCAAGCGCTAGTTTCTTTATAATTCTTCTTGCACCATTTCAAATATCTGCCAACTTCATAGCGCCAATTCATAAATTCTAAAAAACCGGCTAAAAAAGTTAACTCTGTGCCTGAAGCTGCCAAAAATGATATAAACGGAGTTCTAAATATGGTATCTACAGACCAATGTTCTATTTTTTGCTTTCGATCTATACTTAAATTTGACCTAATATAGCGAAAAGCGCTGCTTACAAGCACTATTGCTAAAGTTCTGATATAGGGATTTTGATAAGGATACTGATTACTCCAATCATTTTCTGCAAAAATAGCGGTAACGGCTAATGCAATGCCGACTTTCGCAGCAGCACTTAGAAGTGTATGGGAGCCTTCCGATCTTACCGACATTCTTTATATTTTATAATAAAATAGCAGGAAATCAAACGATCGTGCATTATTCCTCCACCCTCGAGGCAAAAACCAGGAGTCTTTTCAGGGTAGTTCCCGGTGGCCAGCAGGTTTGTAAAGTGAGAAATTCCTTGTTGCTTTTTCTGGTTAAGTACTCCACTTGTGATGGATCAACAATTGTTTTTCCGGTTACCTGATAAACAAATCTTTGACCGTTATAAAATAAATCCACCTCATCGCTTTTGTCAAGTTTACTCAATAGATAAAATACCGCATTGTAAGACCCGACATTCCAAAAATAGTCAGTCGAGTGGGCAAATAGGAATATATGACCCTGCTCCCCGGGAAATTTTGTTCCTAAGGCATGCGCTACTCCTTTATTTAATGCTTCAAGATAGGCTTTTTTATCTCCGGCATCTACGTTCGTTAATATTTTGGCGTTCGCACCTATTTTGGGAATCACAATGCTGAAATCAGGATCCTGCGGTACTAAAAATTCCACATCCTTAAGATTTAATGCTTGGGCTAATAACCCTTTTGGTTGACTACCATATTGGTATCGATCGATACCTATTTGGTTACTGGAATCGGCAACCAAATATTTTTTTTGGATTCTACTGTCAACAAAATACCTAATTTCTTCACGTACGGGAAGATAGAACGTTTTAGCAATAAAAAACAATGAGGTCAAGATTAAAAAATTACCCAACGTCCGCATTATTAACACCTGCGAATATTCACTGGATTTAATCTTATTTAGATGGTGCCGGATCAGATGGGATTTTTTGAGTTTGGTAAAGATCATTATGGATATTTTATATTATTTGAAAGTTTTTACTGTCTTTATTTTCTGCCGGATGGAAGTTGCTTAGGAGCAGCATTTACTGATTCTGAAGTTATAATCAATATTCCTCTTCGAATCATCTCTCTATTGAGCATTCCAACTATATCAGGTGCATAATCGGCTGTTCTTACTCCAGAAAATAACTCTCCACCTCCCATCTCACCCAGATCTCCATTTAAAGACTGATATAGAGAAGTTAATTGTTTATTAGATAGATCCAAAAAAGCTCTTTTACACCATGAATTAAATAACCAACCCAAAGGGCCTCCTACTTTTTCATAGAATTTTAATTTTTCCCCAGCAATTTCTAGATTATTCATCTGATTAATATTAATTATTACCTTTTAACTGTTTTAATGCTCTAAATAACGGTTGTTTACCAACAAACGAACTTCTGATATTTGATAAAAATCCACTTTTCGCCCTATCTAATAATTTTTGCCCGTCCTGATTTACAATAGCTCCTTCACTTTTCAGGTGTTTAATTAATCCAAGCAGATTGGCAGGAGTATACAATCCTGAGGCAAAAATAAAACCCAAAAATTCTATATCTACGGGATTGATTTTTTTTAGCCTGAACAACTACTGTGTCCGGAAATAAGTTTAATTCTGTGCTATCGTCTAATACTGCAAATCTTACATCAACAACTTTTTGACCGGATTGAGCTGGCAGACGATTAGCTTGATTACCTATCTCCCAAGCGATTACTTCCGTACAATGATTTTCTTTTACTGCTGTCATATGATAATTATATCACTACTATAGGTTTTTAGCAAGATTTACTGACGTTAATTATAGTTCAAACAGGCCAGGCAAGACCGGCATCTCCGCGGCTACCGAAGTCTACAAGTATTCGCATTTTTGGCTGAGCAATTCCCGCATAGACTACATATTCCCACGTCCATGTATTGATTAATTTTACCGGTGTCATCGATTCTATTTTACCTTGCGAATACATCATGGGATAAAATGTTTCACCTTGGGTTGTAAATGCTTCTGTAAGACCACGTTTGCGTAGCTCTCTCAATACTGCCGGTATTACGAATGGGCACGCCTTTAGATCTTTTAGACAAACAAGATGGCAATTATGCTCAACAACATGTGCCTGTACAATGCTTCGACAATACCCAACATTAGCTATTTGTTCACTCATAATGATTTATTAATAAATAAACAATATTTTAAATTTGTAACTAGAAAACGTAATTTTTATCTTCACCATCATGTTGATCACGTTCATCCTGCCTAGCAACTTGATTTCTTAACTGTTTTTCAAATTCGGCAAAATCATCTATATTAGCATACTGACAAAGCCAAACCGCACTCGTAGAGTAATGTAATATATTTGCTGATCCACGACTATCTTGAGTTAAATCTATTCCACCTTCAGTTAAGGCCCAACAGGAAATTGTTTGAGCTATACTTTTTGCGGATTGGGCCAAATTTACGGAAAGTCTTCCACCTCTGGCAGTAAGTCTCAATAATCCACCAATATAATCAACTCCATTAATATTTACCGGGGAACGGGGCTTAACCCATTGATTAATAGTTAATACTTCAAACGTGTTCATATGCCGCATTATATACCCGATAGTTTTTGAAGTCAAGCGTTTTTATACTGTTTTGTCAACAAAATACCTAATTTCTTCACGTACGGGAAGATAGAAAGTTTTACCTATAAAGAATAAGGAGGATAATATTAAAAAATTTCCAATCGTTCTCAGAATCAAGACCTGCGAATACTCGCTCAACTTAATTTTTTGCAAATGATGACGAATGAGATTAGATTTTTTGATTTTGGTATGATTCATTAAGGATATTTTATATTATTAAGATAATTTATTAGTAGGATTATCTTATTTTTGTGTAGTTTTATCTTTAATAAAAGCATCAATTACTCCCTCGGAGGGAACAAAAGTATCTATTAGTAAATCAGATTCTTTTAATTTTTCTGCGCTTGATTTACTATCTACCATTACCATTAATTTACCTTTCAAGCTGGGAATTTCCAGGATAAGCCTTTTTGTCATTGTAATTGCCTCTTTATCAGAATCGGCAGTAAGAACACAGTAATCGACTTCAGCTATGCGCTCTGTTAATTCGTTTAACAGTTTTAATTCCATGGACGTAACATCACCCATAGATAATTCTAGGTTTTCGGCATATACATTATTGTTAGCAGCTACATTGCGAATTCTCCACATACGATCCCATATAGAATTCATCATATTAGGGGGCTTTATGACTTCTCTTGGGTTATCTTCATACTGCTTATCTTCCTTGCTAGTATAACCCAACATTGATTGTTCTATATGTAATAAATTAATGTTTTTATTTCGGCCTTTTCCAACTGCAAATTCAATTACCTTTCGTCTAATTATTTCAGCAAAAGCATCTTCCGGTGTATATAGGTTAAGCGTAAAATTGATTTTAAACTTTTCTTCTAATGATTCTTGTAATTCAATTGCATGTTTTTTAAGATTCACAAAGTGACCTTTATAATCTTCAAATTGTATATCAGGCACAATAAGATTAATGCTTTTTCCTTTAAGATCTCCACTGATTAAAAGTAAAAGTGGTTCTATAATTTCTGCCGTGATGACTTCATCTTTACCAGTTGAATAACTATTAGGTAAACAGTAAATTGTAATCTCCTTTGCTCTATCTAATGCCGAATCTTCAATTAAGTCAGGCGCACGATCAGACGTTTTATCAGTGCCGACTAATTCAGATTCGTTGTCAATTCCAAAGTGATGAGTAATTAAGTTATTCGACAGAATAGGATAAGGAATATCGTATTTATTAGCATGAACGAGAATAACAGGACTCTTTTTACGATTTGAGAATATGCCAACGTTAGTTCCTTTAGTAACCAAATCTAAAGCTGCGTCCGTGGAAGAACTAATAATTACCTGGCTAGGTTTTACATTAGCCTTGACAGATTCCAAACCTAGAAGTTTTGCTTCATTAAATGACAATGACTTTATTATTCTTGCTAAACCAATACCACCAACCGCTAAAAAAGGTAACGCTATAAGCAAACCATCTACTAAACTAATCAATTCTGGCGCAGTTTTTTTTATATCGATTGCTTGAGCAAAAGAATCGGTTACAATACGTATTACATTAGTAATTAGAACTTGACCTTCAGGTGATTTGTTCAGATTATCACTCCACTTGGTTAATAATTGTGATGCGGGACTAGAGGGATTGCCTAATTCTTTATGTAGAAGTCCGCCTAGTATTAAATATGTGTAAGTTGTCGCAGCGATTGCGTCGTTTCTAATTCGATTTTTTAATTTATAACTATCTCCTTCTTTAGGCATAAGTCGTAATTATATCACTACTATAGGTTTTTAGCAAAAGTAACGTTCGTATTTATGATTGTTAATATACTAAACCAACAGGCTATACTATTGAATTTTAGAATTAATTTATATATAATGGCTATTCTATGCCTAATGAAAAAGTAAATAAATATGCTGTAAAAACACCTGAAAACATTAAGAGTAATCTCAAATATGAAATTGGGGCATATATTTTTCGTCGTAAAGGCAAGAAATGCGATAAAAAAACTATTGATGTTCCTTTCAACCGGTTTGAAGGCATAGAAGCCAGTTCATCAATAGCCCTGGATGAAGCAAGGAGAGTCTACCCAATGACTACCGGATATTTTGACCACTTTGCTAACTATGAACCCATTTCAAAACTAGGAATATCGTATTAGAATAATGATTAAGGCTAAATAGACTGCGGCCTTAAACATTGCCGGATGAT
>MGAF01000036.1 GCA_001789635.1 Candidatus Roizmanbacteria bacterium RIFCSPLOWO2_01_FULL_35_13
TAATGGCTTCACCGATAATTTCAAACTGGCGAACTACAGCCGAATGTTTTTCTTTATTTTTAAGAAATTCTTCATAAATTACATCTTTTGTAAACTGTTCAATAGCTTGTATTGCTTCAAGTATATGCTGAATATACGCATTACTCTTCATATAAAATTCGGGCAGAATTTAGAATAGAATCCTTCATGTACGGACTAATACTTTTATATGTAATTAAATCTACGTCTTTTTGCAGAATTTTTTGAAGTTCTAATTTCATACTTGCAAAACGAAAGATGCCGAATTTAGGTGGTGGTTCTACAAGTATATCTATATCGCTTTTCTCATTTTCAGCATTTTTTGCATACGAACCAAAGATCGCAATCTTTCTGCAGTTATATTTTTTACATAATGGCACAACTTGATTTTTTATTTTATTTATAGATGCTCGCATAATTATAAGTATATCATAACGTAACTATTCACAGTTCTTGACAAAGATTATAATCAATTGTCATTGCGAGCGGTGAGTTTTGGAGCGAAACAATCTCATTAATGGGATTGCTTCGGAACGTCTGACGTTCCTTCGTCGTCGTTCCTCCTCCTCGCAATGACATAGTCTGGTATAGTTTTGTCAAGAAGGGTGAACTCTTACCTCATATCAGATCCGCTTGAATAGATGTTATGCTGAATTTATTTCAGCATCTGATTTAAAATAGCAGATCCTGAAACTGGTTCAGGATGACATATGGTAAAATTAATTAGGGTGAAGCGGCGTTTAGATCGCCGCCGTATGGCGGAATCTTACGGGAGGATGTCAACATGGTTGGCGCAAGTCCGACCCACCCCACAAATAATTTGAATTTAGATTCTTTCATTAAGGAGGGGAAAAATCAGGTCTTTGAAAATTAAATCTATCAGGAAAAGTTTATTTTTTATCGTTAGGCTACTTGGGATTTCTGGGTAGAGGAGTCTTTTGACATATTTATTAATAAGGGACCAGTGCCAGAAGTCGCCTACTTTTATTTTATCGGGTGCGGCAGGATCCACTACATAACCATCCTGGATAGTTGCGCCCAGTTCTACATCGTGTACGTCATCGATTCCGGAATAAAGTCCGACTCCAAGCTTTTTAACATTTGTTTTGAAATTATTTAACATTTTTGCATCCATTTTTTCACTGTCATACATATAAAATGAATCGTATTCAATATCTTCATGAAAGGAAATTCCCATTTTAAAATTAAAGTTCGCAACAATATTCATGACTGTTTTTGCTTCGGGATCATCAGTGTTTTCAAAAAAATTCCTGTTGACGTCATGGTTGAATTTATTTCTTCTGGTTTTTAGTTTAACTGCAGTAGGACTGACTTCAGGGATAAAGATAAAGTCAGGAAGTTTTTCGGAATATTTATCGATGATATTTTTCAGAGGTTGGATGACTCCATACTCGTCGCCGTGTGTCCCTGACATTAAAAGTAATTTTGGACTTTTTCCTTTTTGGAAATAATTTATCGTTCCGAGGTTTTTATTAAAAAGTGAAGAAATCATAAATGGATTATACTCTTTAATTTCCTATCAGAAAAAGTTAGAAAAAGAGTATAATTAAATCAATAACTTATGGTTTCAGATATAGAAGAGATACCAATAATCTGGAAAAAACCGCATAACAGTTCTAACTTATTTCATATAGGAACTCTTAATATTCTTCTTGACCAATTTATTAAAAGATATCGGGACAGACTCCAGATTCAACAGATTATGATTGATCTGGAAATGCCAAAAGATGCAGCCGGTTTTTCAAATAAAACCTTTATAGTAAAGCTGCATCTGCACCTCAAGTCGGGGAAAATTCTGATTGCAGAAAGCAACAGGAGAAGTATTGCTGATGCAATGAAAAATATAACGAGAGAGATTGATAATCAGTCCCGCACAACCGACCGACAGAAACACACTGACATTTTTCACAAAATAGATAAATAGTCCCGCATTTTATTTTTGTTTAAAATATTATTAGTTTGAGCCATAATAAATCCTTGTTCGACTGTTAATATTCCAGGAGCTACAGACTGATCTTGTCTAGTATCATCTATTGAACTTACAAAACCTAAACCACTATTAAAGGCACCGGGATGATCGTGTATTCGTTCCAAAGCTCTGTAAGATTCATTAGGAGCGTAGGGAAAGGTAAAATAATACCCGTGAATCGCTTCAACATTTGAAGAAGGATAACCGGCTCCCATTGCAAGATCGTGACAACCGTATTCCATATATACATTACTAGGATTTAAACAAGGAGTCCAGGCAAATCTTCCTCCACAATTTTTATTCCCAATTTCTATAAGATGTTTTGTGGCAGCTTGATGATTTGGACTTTGAATTAAACCGTTTGTTTGCTCATTTAAAAAAACTTTTTCATCGATAAAGATAGGTGGAGCAAACATTTCAAGTCCGCCACCGGAATAACTCAGTGTTATTTCCTGAAAACTTTTCTTGTCAGGTCTTGCTTTTCCAATCGACGGTTTATCCCGACCTAAGGCATAAAGTGCATTTTTTGGAATTTTACCAAGCATTACAGCCATATACACTAACATCCTTCCTTCGTGATTTAAAACGTCAATATACCATTGGCTTGGAGAATAATTGCTGCCGTCTATAAGTATTCCTCCATGAAATAAATTAAAATTAGCATCATAAATCGGAGAAAGATTTAATTCGTCAATATAGCGCTGTGAGATTTCAGTAAATTTAGGTAGAGCTTTTTGTATCAAAACTAAGGAGTATAGCCACCAACCTAAATCAATTGAAGATACAAAAGGAATATTAGGTAATTTGAGTTTCGTACCGCTAGATTGCCAAAATTTGGGATTTTCTCCGGTTCGTCTATCATACCAGTTTAACGGTAAAGAATTAAATTTTTCTAATTTTCCATATGTTCTCAGGAGTTTGCCAACAATCCCTTGAGCTTTTTCTCTACCGATGATATCTAAATCTAAAGCTGCTACCGAACTCCAGACTAGTGTAGCCATGTCAGTTAAAGAAGTATTCCACGAACGTCTGAACGCACCATTCTGACCCTTCATTAAAATATCCGCGGGTAATCCGGTTTCCGGGTCAATCATTCTTTCAATCGAACCCCAAGTGTCTTTTGCCCAGTTTTGAAGAATATGTTCTGGGGAATCAATCCTTTCAAGTATTTGAGGTGAAGCAAACTCTGGTTTTGTTTGAGTTCCTAAAACCCGCATATTTTGGCTTATTATAACACGAGTTTACTTTAAAAATAAATGCCAAGTTCAATAATCAAGTGCAACTACCTATAGTAAAATAGAGCATGATAAAAGGTAGCTACAAACACCTAAACGAATACGACCGGGTTCGTATAGAGGTGTATCTGGGAGAGAATAAATCCCAGTATGAAATAGCCGGTCTGTTAAAAGTTAACGCCTCGACAATCTCACGGGAGATTAAAAAGCGAGGGGGAATCATAAGGGGATATACTGCCTCCTTTGCCCAGAAAGATTATGAAGTGGAAAGACTAAAGGGCGGAGTAAAATCCAAAATCGAAAACCATCCCGTAGGAAGCTTTGTCATAGAAAAGATAAAAGCCGGTTGGTCGCCGGAGCAAATCTCAGGAAGACTGAAAAAAGAAATATGGGAAGGAATCCGATCCCACGATGAATATGTAAATCATGAGTCCATTTACCAATTCATCTATGACTCAGATTATGGAAAAGAAGAGAACCTCTCTCAGTATTTAAGACAGGGAAAGCGGCGAAGAACAAAAAGGAAGGGTAGAAAAACCAAGCACGAAATCATCCAGAACCGTACCTTTATAGATAAGAGGCCGAAAAATATTAATGACCGCAAAACCATTGGCCACTGGGAAGGAGACGCAATCATTTACAAATACAAGGCTGCCATACAAAGTATTGTTGAGAGAAAATTAAAATATACAATTCTTAACAAACTTATGAGAAAAACAGCAGATCTGTTAACTGCCGCATTTACCAATTCCTTAAAAGGTCATTACGTTGAATCGTTAACGGTAGATAACGGATCTGAGAACAAAGATCATCAAAAGATTTCACGGGAGTTAAAGACAGATGTATATTTTTGTCATCCGTATCATTCCTGGGAAAAAGGAACTAATGAAAATACAAATGGTCTGGTTAGACGGTACTTACCACGAGGCTCCAGCTTGGAGAATGTTACTCAAGATGACCTTGATGATATAGCTTATGAGTTAAACAACAGGCCTAGAAAGTCATTACAATACAATACTCCTTTGGAGATGCTAAAATTGGAGTATTCTAAGTTGCCGTTACAAGTTAAAGTTGCACTTCAATATTGAATGTGGGTATAACTAGGATTCAAAGATTGGATATGTTGTTTTAATAGTTAATACGTATTGATATGAAAGCAAAATCACTCCAAAGCGTTGAAAGATTTCTATTTAGGTGTTGTTTAGCTGACCCACCTGCACTTTATGCCATTTAGCCCTTTATGTCATTGCGAGCGATGAGTGTTGGAGCGAAGCAATCTCAAAACAATTAAAGAGATTGCCACGTCAGCGCCTAATCGGCACTTCCTCGCAATGACAAAGGTTTATTTATTCTTCCAAAGCTGAACAACTGCAGGTGGGTCAGGTTGTTTAGGTGTTGTTTAATTTGAGAATAGGACTATACTTAACCTGGTGATTTATTAATGAAAAAACTGCAACAAAAAATTCCTATGCAATATAACTGCCCTTTTTGTAAAAGGGATATAGCGTCTTCAAAGAAAACGGAAGTTTTTTATAGGAGCCATTGGATAAACGGGTGTAATGAATGTTTTGCTCTTTCGATTAGCGAAATAACAAATATTGGCTTTCAGCAAAAAAATTATTAAAGATTAGTTTTATCCTCTTTTTCGCTTTATAAGTTTATTAACCCTCCAGTGAGTCTTTTTCTTCAATAAAGATTTTGTTTTTTTCCCGCTGCCTTTTTTCATTTTAGCCATAGATTTATTAAATACCTAACTTATAACATTACTGTGGTTTTTTACAACGATGACATAACTCCTCTTTTAATATACTGTTTTATTAGAGATTGATAGGGAACGTTGATTTCGTTGGCTTTTTCCTTGACTCTATCTATCAGCCACTCCGGAATTCTTATTGAGATTGCGCGAGTAGTGGGTTTCAAATTAGGAAAACTTACCGGTTCAAAATCATCCGGCTCAAAATACTCTGACAGGTCAATCTTTGACCAGAAATCCCGCTCTTCATCCTCATTTTTAAATTTTGGAATTCTAAGTTTTTTTTTCATATAAGGACACCTCCTTTTTATTTATATCGCGGCTCGAAATAATTCTAATTTTTTTGCCACGATAAGTAAAAACAGTATAAAGTAATCTTTTTTTTTGAGTTTTGCCAAGCAAAATTAGTCTTTCTTCTTTGCCTGAATGAAATAAGTCTTTATAAATTTTTTTGTTTTCATCGGCAAAAGACTCTTCTGTTTCTTTATTTGTCACTTTATGTTTCATCCAATTCTTATCAATATTCCCTTCGTCCCAGTCAAATTCCAGAGCTGCATTAACCGTCTTCATGTATATACTGTATTATACAAAAGTTTCTTTTTCTTTGTCAAGTAAAAATTGCATCTCTGATTGAGAAGAAGTATAATCCTATATGGAACAGAGCTTAACTATAATTCCAGGAGCTAAAACAGGGATTATTATTCCACGAGCTCAAGCTTTATTATGTTAATTATTTTCTAAATATATGACAGATGAGGTTAAAAGAAATAATATCAAATCCTCTTGAAGAATTAATTTAGAA
>MGAF01000037.1 GCA_001789635.1 Candidatus Roizmanbacteria bacterium RIFCSPLOWO2_01_FULL_35_13
GAAAGTTCTCGAAGCAACCTAATTATATGCAAAACTCAGTAATTGATTTAATAATCAGGATAAAAAATGCCTACATGACAAGAAATGAAAATGTAGAGGTATTATTTTCACGTTTTAATGAGGAAGTGCTTAAAAAACTATTGCAGTTAGGATATATTAAGAAATTTGAAACCAAGGAAAGAAAAATAATGGTTGATTTGGCATATAAAGATAAGAATCCGGCCCTAACACAAGTTCAGCTTTATTCAAAGCCGGGCCGAAGATATTATGTGACATATAAAAATTTGAAATCGATTATGGGTGGGTTGGGATGTTCTTTAATTTCGACATCCAAGGGAGTACTTTCAAATAAAGAAGCAAGAGATCAAAAAGTCGGCGGCGAGTTACTTTTTTCTATCTGGTAATCATATGTCAAAAATAGGTAATATTCCAATTCAGGTCCCCTCAAGCGTTCAGGTCAAGATTGATAAAGACGCTATTGAAGTCAGCGGAAAGGAAGGGAAGTTAAACTTTAATTTACCAAGAGTATTAGAGATTAAACAGGAAAACGATAAGCTTATTATTAAAGCAAAAAATGATAATAAAAAAACAAAATCAGTTCACGGACTATACCGGCAGCTTCTTTATAACGCTGTAACCGGTGTGGAAACACCCTGGAGAAAAAAAATGGAAGTTGTAGGAACAGGTTTTAATGTCAAATTACAGGGTGAAGATATTGTTTTTAAAATCGGATATTCACATCCTGTTGTTTTTAAAAAGAGCACAAACATAAAATTCCAGGTTGAAGGAAATACTAAAGTTTCGGTTTTGGGAATAGATAAACAGTTAGTAGGTCAGGTAGCTTTTCAGATAAGAAAGCTCAGGCAACCTGATGTGTATAAAGGTAAGGGAATAAGATACGCCGGGGAAGTGATTAAGCTTAAGCCCGGTAAGAAAGTTAAGGCAGCCGGTACCGCAGTCTAATTATGAAAAAAGTAAATACAGACCGTGTTGATAGAAGAAAAAAAAGAGTAAGTGGTAATATATTCGGAACCAAAGAAAAGCCCAGGGTATCCGTATATGCATCAAATGTCTATACTTATGCCCAGATGATAAATGATTCCGACAGAAAAACGCTTTTAGCCTTTTCAAGCCTGCAATTAGCAAAAGGGGAAAAATATACGAAAGAAAAAAAAACGGTTGAAGCTAAAAAGGTTGGATTGGAATTAGCAAATATAGCCAAAAAATCCGGAATCAAAGAAGCGGTTTTTGACAGAGGAAAATACTCATATAAGGGCAGAGTTAAGGCTTTGGCAGAAGGATTAAGAAAGGGAGGTATTAAAATATAAAATATTAAATTTTAAATATAAAAAATTTATGGCACAGCAAAGATTTGAGGAAAATAAGGAGTTTGAAGAAAAGATTCTTTTAATTAAAAGGGTTTCGAAAAAGACCACAGGCGGTAATTACGTCACTTTTTCAGCTCTGGTTGTTATCGGTAATAGAAAAGGCAGGGTAGGAATAGGAGTTGGTCGGGGTCAAGAAGTACCTCCCGCTATCCAAAAAGCCATAAAACAGGCAAAGAAGCATATGATAAACGTACCCGTATATAAAAATTCATTGCCACATCAGATTAAAATAAAATATAAGGCCGCTCTGGTTTTATTGAAGCCGGCTCCCGAAGGAACAGGGCTAAAGGTAGGGAGCGTAGCAAGGGTAATTCTTGATTTAGCGGGAATTTTCAATGCTTCGGGCAAGATAATAAGATCGAGAAATCAGACCGTAAATACTTATGCGGTTATGGAGGCGCTAAAGAGATTAAAGCCCAAATTACAAAGTTCAAATGTCAACTTCTCGACTAATCGCTCGAAGAATAAAAACTTATGAGTAATTTTTTATCAAATTTACCAAAAATAACTGAGAAGAAGAAAAAGCGGTTAGGTCGTGGTTTGGGTAGCGGTAGAGGCGCCAAGTCCGGAAGAGGTACGACAAGACACCAGAAAGCCAGAGGAAAAATTCCTTTACACTTTGAAGGGGGTCAGGCCAGAATGGTTAAAAGATTCCCACTTCTCAGAGGAAAAGGCAGAAATAAACCAATGCCGGAAAAACCTTTCATTTTGAATCTGAAATCCCTGAATGTTTTTAAGGACAATGAAGTTGTCAATATTGAAAGCCTTTTGAAGAAAGGATTGATTGATGAAATTAAATCAAAAAGACAGACAGTAAAAATTCTGGGTGAAGGTAAACTGGAAAGAAAACTGGTTGTAAAAGTTTTGACATCAAAATCTGCCAAAGCGGTAATTGAGAAATTAGGAGGAAAAATAGAAGTATGACCCATTCGAGGCTTCGACTGAGCTCAGCCGAAGTCCAAAGCTCAGGGTCATAGTGAGTTATATCGAACTATGAAAGAAATCACGGAAAAAATCAGATTAATATTCAGGGATCCGCAATTAAAAAGAAAGACACTCTTTACTTTATTTATTTTTTTGGTTTTCCGGATTTTTGCATTTTTACCGATTCCGGCCATAGACCTTCCGAGACTCAAGGAATTATTCGGACAAAACCAGTTTCTTTCCCTTTTGGATATATTTTCGGGAGGAACACTGATAAATTTTTCGGTAATGGCTTTGGGATTGAATCCGTATATCAACGCATCTATTATCATCCAGCTATTAACCGCAATAATCCCACAGTTAGAACAGCTTTCAAAAGAAGGTGAATACGGAAGACACAAGATAAATCAATACACGCGTTTCCTAACCGTTCCGCTTACAGTAGTCCAGGCGGTCGGAATTTTTGTACTGCTTAAAAATCAAAAAATCATCGGAACACTTTCACCTATCGAGTTTTTTTCCTTTATTTTTACAATGCTGGCCGGTACATTTATTTTAGTCTGGTTCGGCGAACTGATATCTGAGTTTGGGCTGGGAAACGGGATATCCTTATTGATATTTGCCGGAATAGTCGGAAGAATACCGGTTGTTTTTGGTAAGACGCTGGCAGTAGTTAATCAGGAACTTATTTTTAATATAATAATTTTTGTTTTACTTTCAGTTGTTGTTATTGGTTCAATAGTATTTGTTAATGAGGCAGTCAGGAGAATCCCTGTGTATTATGCCAAAAGAATTAGAGGTAACAGGGTTTACCAGGGAGCGTCCAATTATCTGCCGTTAAAACTCAATCAGGCAGGAGTCATTCCGATTATATTCGCAGTTTCGTTTGTTCTATTTCCGCAGTTATTGGGTAATTTTTTGCAGTATGTTAAAAATCCCGTGATTGCAAAATCCGCGGCTTTTTTGATAAAAGTTTTTAATCCGTCGGGATTTTTTTATAATTTTTTCTACTTTATCCTGGTTATCGGATTCACCTATTTCTATACGGTTGTTGTTTTTAATCCGCAAAAAATTTCCGATGAAGTTCAAAAACACGGAGGTTTTATTCCCGGAATAAGACCGGGAGTTGCAACAAAACAGTACTTGGAAAAGATACTTTACCGGATAACCAGTGTCGGGGCAATTTTTTTGGGAGTTATAGCAATACTTCCCGCTATAGTTTCTAAGATTACAAATATGCAGGATCTGGTCATTGGTGGAACAGGAATACTGATTGTTGTTTCGGTTATTCTTGAAACATTTAAAGTGATTGAAGCACAGCTGGTTATGAAAAGCTATGATAAGTTTATAAAATAAATATGGCAAAAAAAGGATCGCGAATTCTGGTCGGTTTAACTTGTGAGGTTTGTAAAAACCTGAATTATGTTGTGCAGAAGAATAAGATTAATACAACCGGTTCTTTGAAGTTAAAAAAGTATTGCAAGCACTGTAAAAAACATAATATGCATAAAGAGAAGAAGAAACTTAGTTAAGTTTATAAAGTTATAAAGTTCATAAAGTCTATAAAGTAAAGAATGAAACTTGTTTTATTAGGAATTCAGGGTTCAGGCAAATCCACACAGGGAAATCTGCTGTCAAAGCAACTCAAAATACCTTACTTGTCTACTGGACATATTTTCAGGGAAATCGCCAAGGAGAAAACGACTCTTGGCAGATACATGAAAGAAACTCTTAATGCGGGTATATTAGTTCCTGATCAAAAGACCATTGAGATAGTACATGAATATCTTTCGCGACCGGAATATAAAAAAGGCTACATACTCGATGGATTTCCCAGAACAATAAAGCAGGTCCAGGAATTTAAGAACAATGTGGATAAGGTAATTTATTTAGAAATACCGGATAAAGAAGCGATTTATAGATTAGTTTACCGAAACGACAGTTCACGCGATGACGAAACTCTTCCCGCCATTAAAAAACGTATAGAATCATTCCATAAATTCACCAGACCGGTTCTGGACTTTTACGAAAAACAGGGAAAATTAGCTCCAATTGATGGCACAAAACCAATTGAGATAGTAAACAGGGATATTTTAAGAAGTCTTGGTAAACAACTGATTAAAAATCAAATCAAAGAATGGGAAAGAAAGCAAAAAGCTATTATTGCTATAGTCGGTTTGGCAGGTTCGGGCAAAACCGAAGCCGCGGAATATTTTAAAAATATGAATCAGCCGGTTATAGCCTTCGGCAAAATAATCAACGAGCATGTAGATAAGAAAAATCTGAAACATGTTGAAAATATTCATAAGAAAATAAGAGAAGATATCAGGAAAAAGTATGGTATGGCCGCAATGGCAATTTTGAATGAGAAAAAAATCAGAGAGGCTTTAAAGAATAATTCTACCCTCATAATAGATGGCTTATACTCCTGGGAAGAGTATGTTTATCTAAAAGATAAATTTTCCAATGTCAAGGTATATCTTTTAGCAATATACGCGGACAAACACATCCGCTATACAAGAGCGTCAAAAAGAAGATATAGAAAAGAACTATATGGTGAGGAGAGAGACATCAACGAAATCATAGGGACGAATAAAGGTCCGGCAATTGCTTTTGCTGATTTTTTTATCAAAAATAATTTTTCCAAAGAAGAGTTTCATGATAAGTTAGACGCTGTGTATAGATCAGTATACTTCTCCTAAAAATGATTAAGCTTAAGACTCAGGAAGAGATAGGAATAATGAGAGAGGGTGGAAACAGGTTAAGAAAAGTTATAAAAGAACTAATGCCGGGGATTAAGGCCGGAATGACAACGAATGAAATTGATAAAAAAGCGGAAGAGTTAATTACTAAGTACGGCGGGGAGCCGTCTTTTAAAAGAGTAAAGGGTTATTTTTGGAGCACGTGTTTAACAGTAAATGAACAGATTGTTCATACACCACCGTCAGATAAGATTTTGAAAAACGGCGACATTCTCACTGTAGATATAGGAATATTTTATAAGGGTTTTAACACGGATTACGCAGATACGATAGCCATAGGTAAAATTGAAGATAAAACCCGAAAATTTTTAGATACGGGCAAAAAAACGCTGGATTTAGCTATAAAGAGTGTGAAATTAAGTGGAAGACTGGGTGAAATTTCTCAAATAATTCAAAATGAAATTGAGGGCGCAGGATATTCGATAGTTAAAGAATTGACCGGACACGGTGTCGGCCGGGATTTGCATGAAGACCCGATTGTTCCGGGTTATCTGAACGAACCAATCAACAGAACTTTAATAATTAAACCTGGGTTAGTAATAGCAATAGAGATAATTTACTCGATGGGTAAAGGTGATATGATGCATGAACCAAATAATAATTGGTCCATATGTACAGCCGATGGAAATTTAGCAGCCTGTTTTGAACATACTGTCGCTGTAACTAATATAAATACGTTCATTTTAACGTAATATGTGATAAAATATAACACTTATGAAGGATAATGTGGAAATATTGGAAGGAAGTGTGGTTGAGAACTTACCCAACACATTATTTAAGGTAAAACTTGGTAATTCGGAAAGGGTAATCCTGTGTTATTTATCGGGAAAAATGCGAAAAAACTATATTAAAATATTACCCGGGGATAAAGTGAGATTGGAATTAACTCCCTATGATTTAAACAGGGGAAGGATTATTTATAGACTATAAAATTTCCAATTTCTAATATCCAATTTCCAATAAATTATTTAAAATTTAAAAATTTAAAATTCATTAGAAATTAGTAATTAGATATTAGATATTGTCATTATGCATGTTCAAGCATCGGTTAAAAAAATTTGCCCAAAATGTAAGTTGGTCAAACGCAAAGGAATGCTTTATATTACCTGTTCAAACCCAAAGCATAAACAGAGACAAGGATAAGTATAAATTTCCAATTACCAATATCTAATATCCAATAAATTAAGAAATTTTAAGATATGGTTAGATTATTAGGAGTACAATTGCCGGATGAGGGAAGAGTGGAATACGCCTTGACTTTAGTTTATGGAGTCGGTTGGACAACTTCAGCCAAGATTCTGGATCAGGTAAAAGTCGATAAGCACAAATACGTAAAAGAGCTTAATGAAGAAGAAATTAAAAAGATTGCGGAGTTTATCGATAAAAATTATAAGGTTGAGGGGGAATTGAGAGAAAAACTGGCAGGTGATTTGAAAAGACTAAGAGAAATAGGTAATTACAGAGGGAGCCGGCATGCTAAAAATTTACCGGTCAGGGGACAGAGAACCCGTTCAAACGCCCGAACCAAGAGGGGAAAGAGAAAGACAGTCGGCGCTTTGCGAAAAGAAACTTGGGCAAAGATGGAGCAGGGAAAGACAGGAGCAACAGCTTCAGCAGATGCAAAGCCTGAAGCAAAATCAACTAAATAAAATTGCCAATTCCCAATATCTAATTTCCAATAAATTAATTAATGTTTAAAAATTTAGAAATTTGAAATTCATTAGAAATTTATAAGATATGGCGAAGAAAAAAACAGAAAGAATTGTTGAAAAAGGAAAAATCTATATTACCGCAACTTTTAACAATACAATAGTTACAGTCACAGACGAGAAAGGAAATCCAGTGGTCAATGCTTCCTGCGGGATGTATGGTTTTTCCGGGACAAGAAAACCCACTCCTTATGCGGCAACTGTAACAACCGGCGCGACAATTAAAAAGGCTGTTCTTAACTACGGATTAAGATTTGCCGACATTTTTGTCAAAGGAATAGGACCTGGTAGAGAAGCGGCCTTAAGAGCGGTTAAGGAGTCTACGGTAGAAATAAGCAGAATAATCGATATAACACCTATTCCGCACAATGGAGTCAGACCACCTAAGGTAAGAAGAGTTTAATAAAATTACCAATTACCAATATCCAATTTCCAATTAATTTTAAAATTCAGAAATTCTGGAATTCGAAATTTATTAGAAATTAGTAATCAGATATTAGAAATTTAATATGAGATATACAGGTCCAAAAAACAGAATTGCACGCCGGGAAGGTGTTGATTTGGGTTTTAAAACTCCGGGATCAAAAAGTCACGCAAGATTGTTAAAAAAATTAAGTGTACCGCCGGGGCAGCATGGGGCGAGCCGCAGGAGAAGAAAACTTTCTGATCGTGCCAGACAATTGAGAGAAAAGCAAAAGCTCAGATATTTATTCCTGGTCAGTGAAAAACAGCTTAAAAAATATTTTAAAGAAGCAAGTTTTAAAAAAGGGAATACGGCAGTGTATTTAGCAAAGTTTTTGGAAAAGAGATTGGATAATGTCGTCTATAGGGCGGGAGTAACGCCGACTAGAGCTTCAGCCAGACAGCTTGTGGTCCATGGACATATAAAAGTAAATGATAGGCTGGTTTCTATTCCCTCCTTTCAGGCTAAAAAAGGTGATATAATTACATTTTCCAAAGAATCAACCGCCAAAATTCCCTATGTTGAAAAAACATTGCTAAATAAAGATTTAATAATACCGGACTGGTTGGAAAGAAAAGCAACAATCAGTAAAATGATTGACGAACCAACTAATTCTGATATAGAAAAGCAAATAAATTTACGTCTGGTCATTGAACATTATTCGCGTTAGTTTTTAATTATAATTTTCCCCGATTAAATCGGGGTAATTTTTTCTATTATGGTTAGTCCTAATTTTTTTACCCGGAAAGTTGAAGAGAAAGAAGGATATGGCAAATTCATTCTTGAGCCATTAGCTCCAAGTTTCGGTCAAAGTTTGGGTGTTGGTTTAAGAAGAACATTATTATCTTCACTTAGCGGTGCTGCAGTGACCTGCGTTAAAATCGAGGAGGCAACACATCTTTTCTCAACCGTAAAAGGTGTGAAAGAATCTGTTTTAGACATGGTACTGAACCTTAAACATTTGAAATTTGATATAAAAGGTGATGGTCCATTCAAAGTCAGCTTGTCGGCTAAAGGCCCGAAAAAAGTTTACGGTAAGGATATTGAGGGAGAAATAGGTGTAATCAATAAAGACCAGTATATTGGTGAGATTACTACGGCAAAGGGAAAACTGGAAATGGAAGTAATAGTAGAAAAAGGAACAGGTTATATTTCTGCTGAAGAAAGAGAGAATGTTGAACCGGGATTTATTCCGGTCGATGCTTTTTTTTCCCCGGTTACTAAGGTTAATTTTAAAGTAGAAGAAGCCAGAGTAGGAAGAAAAAGTAATTTAGACAGACTGATTCTGGAGATTTGGACAGATAAGACTATAAAATCTTCTGAGGCGCTTAGACAAGCAGCGGTGTATCTGTCGGAATATTTTGGCTATGTTCTTTCCGGTAAAGACACTCCAATGGCAAAATCCGAGGGTAGTGAAGAGCAGGCTAAAAAAGAGCTGATTGATCAGAAGTTATTCGAAGTGATCATTGACGAACTTAACCTGCCCTCAAGAGTAATTAATGCTCTGTTGCGGGAAAATATCGAAACGGTCGCGGATTTGGTAAAAGCCGGTAAGGAAAGTCTGACCGATATGAAGGGTGTAGGTAAAAAATCCATCGAACTGATAGTTGATGAATTGAAAAAGATGGGAATAGAATTAAAATAATTTCTAATATCTAATTCCTAATTTCTAAATATTTATGCGGCATAGAGTTAAAAAAATAAAATTCAGTCAGGGACGTGATGCTAATAGGATGTTGGTCCGCAAACTGGTAAAAAATTTTGTAACACATGCTAAGATTGAAACTACCTTAAAAAAAGCTAAGGTTTTGAAATCAGTAGTTGAGAGGCTTGTGGAAAAAGCCAAAAAAGAAACCGAAGCTAATAAGAACTATCTTTTTAAAGCACTTGATGATAAAAGCTTGGTTAAAAGACTGTATAAAGAAGCGGGTACAAGTTTTAAAGATAAAGTTGGGGGTTATGTAAGAATAGTCAGATTAGGAATTATGCGTGAAGACGGTGCTGAGACTGCTCGTTTGGAATGGACCCGACCCGTAATTGCAGAAAAAATTATAGTAAAAAAAGCTGCTTAAAATACAAATGGTTAGATTAACCCAATCAACAAAACCGGCTAAGCAAAAAGATATCAGAAGATATTGGCACCTGATTGATATGAAAAGAAAAATACTGGGTAGAGCCGTACCTGAAGCAGCTAAATTGCTTCAAGGTAAACATAAGGTTGATTATTCTCCATATCTTGATTCCGGTGATTTCGTAGTAATTATTAATGCTAAGAACGTTATTATCAGCGGAAAAAAATCCCAGACAAAGCTATATACTAGTTATTCGGGTTATCCGGGCGGTTTGAAAACCATCCGGTTCGACGATTTATTAAGGAAAAATCCGGATAAGCTTATCAGGCATGCAGTTTCGGGTATGCTGCCAAAAAATAAATTAAGGGACAGAAGATTGGCAAGACTCTACATATTTGCAGATGATAAATACCCATATAAAGACAAATTTCTAAGTTCTAATTCCTAATTTCTAAACAAATTCTAAATTTAAATTATCAAATTTTAAAAACATGGTAAAGAAAACAAAAGATTTGAAATATTATGAAGGATTGGGACGGCGCAAAGAAGCTGTCGCCCGGGTACGGTTGTATATTACAGGTAGAGATAAATCAGTTATAGTTGACGGAATAAAAGTAAAAGCCGGAGAAGTATTTGTGAATAAAAAACCGGCAAATCTTACATTTGCAGCAGAGGTTCAGAGAAAAGTTTACTCTTTACCTTTGAAACTTACCCAGAATGATAACCGCTTTGCTATTTTTATTTTACTAAATGGCGGGGGAAGATCCGGTCAGTTAGATGCAATAGCTCTGGGATTGGCAAGAGCAATCGAAAAAGTAGATAGGGAACTATATCGTCCAATTCTCAAAAAACAAGGGTTGTTTACAAGAGATTCAAGAACAAGAGAAAGAAGAAAAGTGGGAACCGGAGGTAAGGCACGACGTGCTAAGCAATCTCCGAAACGATAATAATAGAGTTATTAGTTACTTAGTTTATTAGTTACTTCGTGGAAACACAGTTTTCAGTAATAATTCTTTCTTATAATACAAAAGACCTTACTAAGCGTTGTATTTGGGCTTTAATAAAAAATCTTAAAACAAATAACAATTTTCATTGGGAAATAATTATCTTGGATAATGCTTCATCCGACAGATCAGGAGAGATGCTTAAGAAGATAGAAAAGGAGAATAAGGAAATAAAAGTAATTTTAAGCAAAAAAAATCTCGGATTTGCAAAGGGTAATAATGAAGCCTTTAAAACAGCAAAAGGAAGATTTGTTTTATATTATAATTCTGACGTAATTGTTCAGGATATAAACTTTGAAAAATTAATTGGCTATTTAGATCAGAATCCTGATATAGGCGGTTTGACAGTAAAAGTCAACTTAACCGATGGTAATATTGACCCGGCTTCACATCGAGGATTCCCGACCTTGAGAAATTCATTTTTTTATTTTCTTGGACTGGAAAAGCTAACAAAAAATATCCCTTTATTAAATAAAATGTTTGGGGGTTATCACCTTACCCATCTTGATTTAAAAAGCATTCATGAGATTGACTCACCCACCGGCGCTTTTTTTCTGGTAAAAAAGAGTATTTTAGACAAACTGGGAGGATTTGATGAGGACTTTTTTTTCTTTGGCGAGGATCTTGATTTATCCTTCAGGATTAAAAAGCTAGGCTACAAAATAATGTACTATCCCTTATTTGAAGTGTTGCACTTAAAACATGCCAGCAGCGGAGACAATAAAAAAAAGATTAAAACCAAAAGTATGACCAGGTATCATTTTTATGACGCCATGAAAATTTTTTATGAAAAGCATTATGAAATATATAATCCAAAGTTAGTCAATGTGTCAATTTATTTTCTTCTTAATATCTTAAAAAATAAACATGCTCAAAATAGGAATTGACGCCAGGTTATACGGTCAAACCGGTGTGGGAGTCTATCTGCGCAATCTTCTTTTCTATCTTAAAAAAAATGTAAAGACAAACTTCTTATTTTATATATATCTGCTTCCTCAGGATTATGATAAAGTTGATTTTAAAAATAAAAATTTTATTAAAAAATTAGTTTATTCCCCCTGGCACACCTTTTCAGAGCAACTGGAATTTTGCAAGGTTTTATATAAGGATAATCTTGATCTTATGCATTTTACCTACTTCAGTTACCCGGTGCTCTACAAAAGAAAATTTATTGCGACCATTCATGATACAACTCCCCTGATTTATAAAACCGGTAAAGCGTCAACAAAAAGTGCTTTTCTGTATGAATTGAAATTTCAGGTTTTTAAATTTGTAATTTCGCAGCAGATAAAAAATGCAAAACTTATTATTACGCCAACCTATACAGTAAAAAAACAGTTAACGGATTTTTTTGGTAAAAAATACAGTCCTAAAATTAAGGCAGTTTTTGAGGGGGTTGATTATGAGTTGATTAATGAAGCCAATCGTCATTCTGGGGAGTTCGCCGAATTAGGCGGGCGACTCCAGAATCGCAGTTTTGAACAACGATTCCGGACAAGCCGGAATGACGAAAGCAGATTCTTTATCTATATCGGTAACTTTTACCCTCATAAAAATGTCGAAAATTTAATCGAAGCATTTTCAAAAGTAAAAACAGATGCCAAATTGATATTAATCGGTCCGGATGATTATTTTTCCCAACGTCTGTTTCAATCTATTAATAGATTAAAGCAGAATAAGAGAATATTCTTCTATCATAACCCCAATAAAGAAGACTTGGTTTTTTTCTATAAAAATGCATCCGCATTGATACATCCCTCCTTATCAGAAGGATTCGGTTTGCCTATAGTTGAATCGATGTATTTTAATTTACCAATAATTGCTTCAAATATAGACGTTTTTAAAGAAATATTAGGCAAAAAATACATTTCTTTTAACCCTAAGGATCTTTTGGATATAGCCGAAAAAATAAAGTTATTTCAAAAGAGTGAGAAAAAAATTGATTATGGTAATTTCGGAAAAAAATTCTCTTTTGGAAAAATGGCAAAACAGACGTTGGAATATTACAATCAGGTGTTAGTTTGATAGATTGGAAGACGGATGTTGAAAGCTGTTCCCTTACCGACTTCTGATTCGATTTCAATCGTTCCCTTATGCAGTTCAACAATTTGTTTTGAGATATATAGTCCAAGACCTGTGCCCGTTGTACGGCTTTTTTTGGCTTCATCCAGTCGACCGAATTTTTGAAAAAGTTTAGCAATATCTTCCTGTGATATTCCGGGTCCGGAGTCGGTAACATGTACTATTACTTTATTCTTCTCAGTTGTAAAATGAATTGAAACAGTACCATTATTTGGAGTATATTTGAGCGCATTTCCTATAATGTTTTCAAAAACTTCGGTTAATTTATCTTTATCCCCATTCACGATAATTTTTTCCGGATAAGGCAGAAGAGTAAAGGTCAGACGTTTTTCGTCAGCTTTGATTTTTAGAGTATCATAGGCAAGTTTGACCAGTTCGAACAGATCGTAGTTAGTAAGTGACAACTCCAGTCGCTGGCTTTCGATTCTGGATATTGTCAGCATGTTCTGAACAAGTTTAATCAGATGTTCAGTTTCCTGGTAGGCGATATCCAAATAACTTTTAATTTGGGGGTCGATATTTTTGGATTTATTTAACACCATCCAGAGATAACTCTTGATGGCTGTCATTGGAGTTCTCAACTCATGTGATGCCAATGAGACAAACTCGTCCTTTAATATATCGAGATCTTTCAGTCGTATATTAGCCTGCCCAATTTTTTGATAGAGAAGCGCATTATCTATGGCAATAGAAACTACAGTGGGCAGTCTGAGTATTAAGTCTTCCTGATAGGCGAAATAAGGCTCCTTTTCTTCTTTTGGACAAATTATTATTGCTCCGATGGGTTCATTTCTAACGATCATAGGGTAGAGATGAAAAAGTTTCATACCGGATGATGACTGAATTTTTTTACATGTTTCCTCTGTTATTAGAGATTTGAAAAGATCAAATAAGTTTTCAGTTTTCTGCATTTTTTTTTCGCTGATGGTTTTAATAATAATGTTGGAGAAATCATCCAGTTTTACTTTTAGTGAGTAGATTGCTCTGCTCAGGTTTGGATCGATCTCGGCTGTACTTTTATCCAAAGAAACCGCAAGAGGAATGAGAAGTTTCCCCTTTTTGTTTACTATCATTATGTAGACTGCTTTAAAGCCTGCTCCGGACACGACTGCATCAGCAATCTGATGGGCTATCAGGTCAATATCGGTAACCGAGCTTAAGATAATTTCATCAATTTTTCTTAAAAGG
Source organism: Candidatus Roizmanbacteria bacterium RIFCSPLOWO2_01_FULL_35_13 (assembly GCA_001789635.1). Taxonomy (GTDB): domain Bacteria; phylum Patescibacteriota; class Microgenomatia; order UBA1406; family GWC2-37-13; genus 2-01-FULL-40-13. The sequence goes on from MGAF01000037.1 coordinate 13,593, forward strand.
GAAAGAGTCTTATTTCTTTCAGCCAATTCAAGATTCTTCTTGTAGAGTTCTTCGGCTACATGCGAGGATTGATCCATATATGAAGTATATCAACTAGCGGAGTACTTGTGGTAATTGGTCTGAGGATAATTGCGATCGGAATCTATCTGTAGCTTCTTTACAGACTTCAACCGAAGCCTGACCGAACAAATTCCTATATTGATTTACTAGTTTTTCCAAAATTTGAGTTTTATTTCCTTCTAAAAAAACTTTGCGTAGTTGCCAATCGATTTTCAAACCAGGTATTTTTCTTGCTTGCTCCAGAGCAATAGGTCCTATTATTGTTTCTTGATCTTTTATTATTTGTACGATCAAAATAGGAATAATATCCATAAGTTTTTTTATGTATTTTTAGTATTAATACTATTAATACCGAAACTTAATATAAACATTGCAGTCGCAAATAATAAATCAACCCAGTTACCATTAAAGTAAGATTCAACGGTAGTGGTATAGGAAAAACCAAAATCAGCAAAATAATTGATTATAAAACCAAAAAGAATAATAATTACCGGCCATTTAAATCTACCACCTAAGAATTTAAACGAAAGTCCATATACCAGGAGAGCAAGAGTTAAAATAATAACATCCCATACAGGATAAGCAAGGTCAAAGAATATCTTTACTGGTCCTCCGGCTATTTCAAAAGATCCCTGTCTGGCAACGACAACCAACAGATAGTAAGAAAAGATTATTGAAATTATTGGAATTAATAGGAGCAGCAATTTGCCATGAGCTTTTTTTAGACCAAATTTTGCTCCAGTTGCAGCGGAAAGATAGAATACTCCTAAGCTCCAGAGAGGCCAACTGATAATAAAGCTTGCATCTGCCCAGGAAGGATAGGGAATTTCAACATGTAAAATTAGGTTATAATAGGACCAAATTGTTTCACCTCCACTCCATGTTATTAAACCGAGTGATAAAAAAAATAAGGCTTTACCTAATGCGCTTCTAAACAATCCCCATTTTTTGGCTTCGACAATTCCAAAAATTCCACCCATAAGAGGCAGCAGTCCGTATATGAAAACGAAAGAATAATTATTGAAGCTGTCTTTTTGCCCTGATAAAAATAAAAATACCCACCAAATTGCAACGGAGATGTAAAAAAAAGTTAAAAAATATAAACTTTTGGTAAGTTTCATTTTTTTATAGCATGTGCTAAAAGAATACCTTTATAACCCTGATGTTGATGTTCGGGCAGGTCTCTTTCTTCAATAGTAATACTTTTAGGATTAAAGTCAAGTTCCAAAACTTTTAATAAATCTATTCTATTTATATTGGCGCTAGGAAAATATTTATTACCCGTTTTATAGTGAGAGGCATTCATGAGGGCAGCTGTAAAAAAAGATCCGTTTGGTAAAACCAATGAAGCAATGTTTCTCATATATGTATTCCATATTTTTTTGTCATCCGTTGCGGAATCAGCACAAAAACCGCTTATTACAAAGGGATAAAATTCCCTGTATTTAATTCCCAGAGGATCTTTAAAACTGGCGTCAGCCTGAAATAATTTGGTTATTTTTTTTCTGGTTAAGCTTTCTCTTTCGTGAATTTGATCCAGACTTGGTTGTTGTATTCCTTCTTTCTCCAGGATGTACTTTGTATAATGATTCCAATTGTGAAATTCATTTTTAGATTCCAACCAATTTTTAACTGTTTCAAGATTCTCTTCTAAATAGTCTGCCATATGTATTTCAGAAACATAAGGAGCGGCAGCTATGGCTCGATGAAGTGTCGGCCCACAGCCAAATTCTAACGTTAATGTTTTCTTGTTTCTTTTTTTTAGAATATCCAGTTGGAATTTTATTGCTTCCCGTTCATCCGGGACAACTACTAAATAAAATTCATTGAGATAGTCTTGAGCCTTCCAGTGTTGGAAAGAGGATATTGGCAATTTTTTTTTAATTTTTTTCATTTCTTAAGATCATGAATTAACAAAATAAATCTTGGGTACTTCAAAACCGTTAAAAGTTGAGGCGTAAACCGTTGTATAAGCTCCAGTATTAAGAATGTAGAGTCTATCCCCAATATTAACTTTAGGAAGAGAAATCTTATTAAATGGGATGTCAATACTGTCACACGAAGGCCCGCCTATAGTTACAATTTGTTTCTTACCTGTACTTTCCGCAGAGAGTTGGTAGGTAAAGTTTGCAATAGTTTCCATGAGTCCGTTTAAGATCCCAACATCAATATAGATCCATTTTTCTTTTCCTCTAACTGCTTTACCAGTGACTGTTGTAGTCATAATAGCAGCATCACCTACCAAACCTCGGCCCGGTTCCAGCGTAATTCTAAGCGAGTTTGTCTTGTCTTTAAAATGTTTGCGAATAGATTGATTGATAACTTGTCCTATCTCATTTATTGTTGGGATTGGTTTAGTGTGTTGAATAGGAATTCCTCCGCCAAGGCTCAGTAAGGTTAAATTAATATCTCTTTTTTGAGCCTCAATCCATATGTCATTATAGACATGTAATGCTTTCACCCAATTATCCTTGTTAAGGCATTGAGAGCCCACATGGCATGTTAGACCAATGGGCTTGAGCCCTTTCTTTTTTGCATAAAGTAAAAATTCAAGCGCATCTTTGGCATCAGCTCCAAATTTTTTTGTAAGAGGCCAGTCGCTGCCCTCATTACTGACAATTATTCTAAGCACGACTTCGCTTTTTGGTGCAAACTTAGCAATTTTATTGATTTCGTCAACAGAATCATACGCCATAATTTTGATATTTTGTATTGCCATGGCTTCCAGAAATTCTGGACTTTTTATCGGATTGAAACAGATAATTCTTGATTGGTTGATTTTAAGTCGCAGGAGAGTCCTTAATTCATTAAGTGAAGAAATCTCAAACGAACTACCCTCTTTTGCCAGATATTGCAGTATTTTTGGGTGATCATTAGCTTTCATCGCATAACATATCTCAACCCCGTCAATATTTTTTTTTAGTTTTAAATAATTTTTCTTAATCTGTTTTAAATCAAAAAGCAAAAAAGGGGTCTTATAATGCTTGGATAGTTTAATAATTTTTTCTGTGAGGATCATATTTTTAAGCGGTTATTTGCCTACTCTGATAAGAAGCCAACCAATACTAATAATAACAAACAGTGAAACTACTTTTTCAGCTAAAGGCCAAGAAAAAAACCTTCCACTGATAAATGCAATTCCGAGCATAGTTGTCGTAAACCATATAATTGTTTGTAATTCAGCTGAAAATATTTTTAGATCATTAAGAAATTTAATCGCCAAAAATAACATTACAGTTCCGATCGCAAAACCTAAAAAAGACTTCATAGCTTCCGGCCAAACGAATTGCCCCTTAAGCCAAACTTTAGATGCATGAACATAGCCCTGTGATTCGGCAAAGCCACCAATTACTGCAGTTATAAAAATTATGAAAGTGGTCATGAGATTAAAGATTTAACCGTGGCGATGAATTGATCGGGGGTAAGGCTGCTTTTAACGACATAAGTGAAACCTAATTCTTTAATTTTATCAATTTCCGAGCCGGTTTCTAAGTTAGTGAGAAATATTAATTTTTTATTAGGTTTTGCTTCTTTGTCGTCGATTAACTTTTTAACAATTTCGACTCCGCTCAATTCCGGTAAAACTATGTCAAGTAAAACTAGATCGAAGCCGCCTTGTTTAATCTTTTCATAAGCTGTATTTCCATCAGCCGCGGTTTCTACAACGAAATTTTCTCCCTTAAGAAGGTCGGTATAAAGCTTTCGCAGTAACTCATCATCCTCAACTAGCAAAATCTTTTTATTGTTCATATTATTCATTCTTAGTTGATTTTATAATTAACCCCATCTTTAAATCAACTTAGAAGGAGTTATACTCGAGCAAATATATTTGCGAGCGGTATAATTACTCATAATAATACTATATTTATTAATTTTCAATTTGAAATGAATGTAAAGTCAAAAGTTAAAATTCAAAATGCAAAATCACAACTCAAAATTCAAAAGTCAATATATGTCATCCTGAATTTATTTCAGGATCCGGATTTATGCCTTATTATATCTACATGTTATCTAATGTAAAAAGAACCGTATTTTATATAGGGATAACAAGCAACCTTAAAAGAAGAGTTTACGAACATAAGAATGGACTTGTTGAAGGATTTAGTAATAAATACAAATTAAAATATATCATTTACTTTGAAGAATATAAAGAGGTTAGAGAAGCAATAAATAGAGAAAAGCAACTTAAAAATTGGAGAAGAATTTGGAAGATAAACTTAATTAGAACAAAAAATCCATCTCTCAAAGATTTATCAGAAAATTGGTAACTAAAATTAGATGCTGAAACAAGTTCAGCATGACAATAAATAATGTTAATTTTTTTGACTTTTGCTTTTTGAATTTTGAGTATGTTGAAGAAAATTACAGTTTTAATATTTTTTCTTACTATAGCGGTAGTATATTTTCATAATTTAACCCGTGATATTTATAGCGGGGATGTCGGTGATCTGGTGACGGCGGCTGTAGTTGGTGGCGTTGCCCATCCTCCCGGATATCCTTTATTTACACTATTAGGATTTTTGCTAAACAAATTACCGCTTGTTATCCCTCCGGTTACCAAGGTAGGGCTGATTTCGGTTTTTGCTTCACTGGCCGGGTTAGTAGTTCTATATAAATTTTCCTTACAAATTACAAAGAATATTTTTCTTTCGTTGTTGACTGTTTCGATTCTAAGTTTTTCCTACCTTTATTGGTTAAATGCCGAAATTCCAGAAGTTTTTGCTTTGAATAATTTTTTTGTAATGATATTAATTTATGTGAATTATAGGTTCTATTTGACCGGTGAAAGACGATTTCTTTTTTTATTGGCTTTTCTATCGGGATTGTCTTTGACACATCATCATACAATTTTATTTCTTTTTCCGGCGTTGCTAGTCCTAGTAGGTAAGCATCTTAAACTGGTTTTTTTAAATAAAAAAAATCTATTTATATCGATTTTATTATTTTTAGCAGGTTTTTCAGTTTATAGTTATGTTTTTTTTGCTGCCCTGAAAAATCCGCCTATAAATTGGGATAATCCGGTTAATCTAAAAAACTTTATTCATCTTATTTTAAGAAAAGATTATGGTTTTGCACCGAATATAGTTAATAAAGCAGTGCCTCTTGAAGTTAAATTTATTCATTTAATTACTTATTTAAAAAACCTGGTTTTGATTTTTTCATATCAAGTAATATTTATTTTTATAATTGGTGCTGTTGGTCTATTCAAAAAGGATAAATATTTATTTTTAGCGCTTTCACTGGCTTATTTTTTAACAGGACCTTTTTTTATTTATTACGCAGGTACTGCTGTAACTTCTGTACAGGGAATGGGAGTAATTGAAAGATTTTATGTTTTTTCCACAGTGATTTTAATGTTTTTTGTACCTTATGGATTTTTGTTGATTAAAAATTATTTAGATGAAAAATTAAGTAATAAAAAGTACAGTTATATTCTTCTTGGTTATTTTCTGATTGTTCCTGTTTTAATGTTTAAGTATAACCTGCCAAAAACCGACTTGAGTAAAACCGAGATCGGTAATATTTTAGCAAAAAATGTTCTCAACTCCCTACCGCCTAAATCTGTACTTTTTCTATCCGGCGATACAACCACATTTAACACCTGGTATGCCTATTATGTGCTTGGATGGAGAAGGGATATTGATATTGTAAATCCTCCAGGAGTGGGTAACAATATATATTTGGATTCGGAGATAAATAAATATAAGAAAAAATATCCTAAAACGGCTGTAAATAAAATTATTTCTTTAACGTTGGACGAAATTTTAAAAAAAAGACCTATTTTTGCTAATAAAAGCATTAATCCATTGCCCAAAAATACCGTACTCGTACCCAGAGGTTTGGTTTTTCAAGTTGTTAAAAAAGAGGATATTCAGGCTAAAGTATCTTACCTAAGTGATTTTGAAAAAAACTGGCGTAAAGTAAAAATTTACCGCAATGAAACGCTCAATATTTCAGAACAGAATTTTATTACACCAGAAATGCCGCTAATCTATTCCAATGCTTTGGTTCACGTAGGAGACTTTTTAGATACAAATTACAAGGATCCGGAGACAGCTGAACACTATTACAGAAGGGCGCTCTGGATAGATAAAACTAACACCCAAGCCTATTCCGGACTTTCGATCAGTCTGTATAAAGCTTATCGTGATTGTGGTGCTGCCATAGAAAATATGAAAATGGCTTTGACTCTTTATCCCATTTGGAAAGCTTATCATGTCCGTCTTTATTATTTGTATAAGCAATGTAAGGTAAATAAATCGATTATTCAACAGTATAAGAAACAATTTAAAAGGCAATTTAATTTGGATGTCGAGAAACAGATTAAACTATGAAGATAGCCCTTTTTAATTACCAGATGCTGGAATTTGGCGGAGGAGTAGCCAAGTATTTTATTGAAGTTTCAAGAGGCTTGAAAAAAAGATATCCAGATTTAGAAATTTCACTGATTAATTTTGACGAAAGTGCTTTAAAGTGGATTCTATTAGGCTACTCACTTTATTTTTTCGGAAAACAGGATCGCAGTTTAAACAATAAAGAAGAAATCTCTACTCTGCAAAATAAATCGAAGACAATTAATTACCTTAAAGTCGGCAGCATTAATAAATTACGATCCGAACTGCAAAAGTACGACGTCGTCTATACTACTAATAATTTGTTTGAGGTATTATTGCTTAAATATATCTTAAGTTTTAAAGATCTTCCTCCGATTATATTCGGTTTTCATATTCCGGCTTATTTTCCTCTAACAGGAACGTTGCAGTCTAAATTGCATAATTTTATCTATGCTTCCAAAATTTATTTAAATGCGATTGCTGGTGGTAAAAAGCTGCATCTAGTCAATAATTTTGATGAAGAGTTATTTGGTAAATACTTTTCAAAGGAGAAAATAGTTAAAATTAATTACCCGTATGATTTTAGTCTAAATTTAAAAAAAATAAGTAAATTTAAATCCAGAGGTCAAAATGGAGTGAGGAAAATCGCTTGGATTGGTAGATTAACTGAACAAAAAGGAATAGATGATTTAGCAAAGCTGGTTGAAAGGATAAATAGCACTGGCTTGAAAAATAAAGTTCAATGGATCATTGCCGGTGATGGTGAATTAAAGCCTAAAATTTTAAATTTGGTTCGCAGTTGGAATAATATCAAATATCTGGGTTACGTTCAGAATAAGGAGATAGGAAAAATCTTGAGGGAAGTTGATTTGTTTATCTCCACAAGCAAGTGGGAAAGTTTTCCCTACAATATTCTTGAAGCGCAAAGTTTTGGATTACCTGTCGTGGCGTATAATATTCACGGTTGTCGCGATATAATAACAGACAGTAAGAATGGAGTGTTGGTAAACGACTTTGAGCAATTTCAATCAAAAATAGTCCAACTGATAAGACAGAATTATTTCAGAAAAGAAAAAATATTAAAATTTGTTCAAAATAAATTTGATCAGGAAAAGATCTATAAGAAGATGTATGAGCTGTTAAAACTTACAGTAGGTACAATGTGATTAAAATTAATTTAGGTTGCGGACAAAAGTATCTCAAGGGTTTTATTAATACAGAATTGAATAAATCTGTAAAGGCAGATTTGTATTTTAACCTGAATAAATTTCCCTATCCTTTCCGCAATAGTTATGCAACTTATATTCTAATGGATAATGTATTGGAGCATTTAGATAATGTTATTAAAGTGATGCAAGAAATTCACCGCATTCTCAAACCAAACGGTATGGTAAAAATTATTGTTCCTTATTTTAAATCGGACGGAGCTTACCAGGATCCAACCCATAAGCATTTCTTTACCGAAAAATCTATGGATTATTTCAGTTATTCAGGCGAATATAATTACTACACTAAATCAAGATTCAAGATTCTTAAAAAAGAAATCTCATCCAGTAATTCAACAGCTTTAAGTAAGTTACGTTATATTATCCCCTTGAAAAGTATTTTGCGCTATTTTTTATTTAATATGTTTGATCAGTTAATTTTTGAACTTCGGGCAATTAAAAA
>MGAF01000038.1 GCA_001789635.1 Candidatus Roizmanbacteria bacterium RIFCSPLOWO2_01_FULL_35_13
ATTAAAGATTAAATATAAAAGATACATATAAAATATCAAATATTTTTAATATTTAATATGTATATTTAATTTTATATATTTTATCTTTAATATTGGATTATGGATACAAATAATTTACCCGATATGTTTAAAGGAAAACGCCTAATGATAATAGGCGGTGGACTTGTTGTTTTATTAATTGTCCTGATTGTATTTTCTGCAGGATCCAGGACTAAATCTTCTAATCAAACTTTTCCTCAACCCACCCAGTCTGTTCCTCCGGCTCAGGAACCTGATATGTTTAATAATAATCAGGATGCTAATTCTCCCGAAGTCCAACAGGCAATCGCCGAACAGATGCAGGCGGACCAGGAATATAACAGTTGGCAACAGAGTAATAGTGATGCCTATAGTTGGATTAGAAAGTTACCCTTAACAGCTGACAACTACTTTGTTTATTTTGATCTCACTAAGAAAGTATTTATCGGAAGACTGTATCCCAAGTCCGGAGATGATTTAGAGAAAATTAAATCGGATGTTTTAAATAAACTTAAGACCGAAAAAGAAATTCCGGTAGAAAACTTCACATTCCAATGGCAGGTCAATCCCTGAATTAATTTTCTTGCTAAAATATCTCCTTTTTGTTAGGCTTAAGATGTGAAGAATAAATTCTATCAGCATGAATCAATTATTGAGCTTGTTGTGCTTTGTTCACTTTTTTTCCTGGTTTTATCTATAGGATTTGTAACTACACAAGTCGGTCTTACTTTATCAAATATAAGCAGAGCCCAACAGCAGGGGAGTTTTGATTTTATCCCCGGTTTAAAAATTGTAGCCGAGCTACCTATTGGCGGAAGAGTGAATCCCAGCGATTCGGTTTATTGTTTAGACGATGAAGATAGCGAAGGTTGTGATAATAAATCAGCCTTTATTATCCCAAAAGGGACAACCGGAAAATTGGGACCGTGTGGAATGGTTATTAATCAGGCTCATAAGATAGCTCCTTCGCTTCAAAGGAATAGGTCCGATCTTTTGGATAGCCTGAATTATCCGGTCGAGAATTGCAAATATAAAACTGATATATATGAGGAAGGCTATCTTCCTACGCATTTTATAATTGATTCTTATAATTTAGCCGGATTTCATGAACTGTCAAAAAATAATCCATCCCATACGCTGGGCAAAAATTTATTAATCTGGTGGAAATCACAACCCAAGGGTTATAAATTTGTTCCTTACAGTACTAATTCGATTTATCAGTATGCCGATGGCCAGCAGGATCTTACGGGTTGTGTTATTTTTATTAATCAGACGTCAGGCGTTCATGTTGGGATTATCAATTCGCTTCAGGTAGTTAACCAAAATGGCGATGGAGTATTATCGATTCTGCAAGCCGGGGTAAAATATTTTATCGAAAGGTATGAAGTGGTCGGCTGGAAGATTAAAAATTTAACATTAAATCCCAAAGAGCCGAATACTGTAGCCGGGTTTGGATGTAAAAAATAATTGAATATGAATCAAAATTTATTCCAGCGATTCTTAACCAGTAAAGTCTTTCCTTACGTTGCGGGTGGATTAATACTGCTTTTGATAGTGCTTACTTTTGTATCATACCGGTCTAAAAATCAATCCATTTCGAATGGACAGAATAGTGGTCTATCCGGATTATTTAAGTTGTCGGACCTTTTTGGTTCACAAAACAGGCAGGTTGCGGATGTTCAACAAACTATAAAAGACCAGTTGATTGTAAATCAGGAGTTAGCCAATTGGGAAAAAAAGGTAGCGGGTAGATATCCCTGGAGGAAAAAGCTGCCGCTGACGTCCGACAAATATTTTATTTATTTCGATCTGACTAAGAAAAGTTTTATCGGGCGTTTGTATCCTGATAATGACGATTTAATTGAGCAAATAAAAGCCGATGCCATCAGAATCCTAAAAAAAGAAAAGGGAATTCCTCTTGAAACTTTTACAGTCGACTGGGACGTCTACCCGAAAAGCAATCTTTAGTTGATGCGTGGTCATTCTGGCTTGTCCAGAATCGTTGTTATACTTCGAGTGATTAGTCGCAGAAGCTTTAGCGAGGCGAGCAAGCTCGAACTATAATATTTTGTTGAGACTTGTGAACAGTTACTGAGATATAATTTACTACCTGGCTTGTTATAGGGGCTTTTTTAATAAGACGTGTAATTTTGACAATGATCTAGGATCTTCCAGGGAGTACTTGTTTGGAAAGTTGTCGTTTCTCACTGTTTCCAATCCTTCTACTATTAGACCGTAATCATGTGCAACATGCGTAAAATATTCAGGCATAAATCCGGTCATAAATCTCGGATATCTGGAATCTAGGTTTTGATGATAAGTGTGAAGTGTCGCTGTTGGGTGAGTTGCAAAAAATTCGTCTATTAATTTGGTATGATCTACGATCCAAATGTAGTCTTGTGTAATCTCATCATAACCTGGAGTAACTTCAGATTCAGGAAATCTCTTTAAAAGATCATCACGTTTAAATTGGTTCCTTAAAAATGTTTCGTTATTTGCCACATCATAAGGTGAAAGTGTAGCAATATACGCAAGAGCACCTGGTTTTAATACTCTCGCAAGTTCTCTTATAATTATTGCAGGATTTTCGAGCCAATGCATAGCCCATTTAAACCATACCCCGTCGACAGAAGAATCTTTGGTTGGAATACCATGACTTAAATCATTAATCATTACTCTAGTCACATTATCATAATGAATATAATCGCCTTGGGTTTCTTGCCAACTTTTGGAATAATTTATCATAAATTCCATCAATGGTATTAATTGAATATCTAAAAATGTAAAGCATATTGGGGGCTTTTTCTCACTTTTTAATGTATTAATAACTTGATAATCCGAAACTCCGTTACCGCATCCTAAAAACCAAAATTCTTCGAATGGTAGATAAGTTTTAGCAAAATGGTCTATCCATCTTTGTCCCAGTAAATGTTGCTTTTCGACAAAACCTTCTCGGTGATAAACTCCTAAATTTTTTGGTCCAGCTAATTTATACGAATTTGAATTGTCTTCTAGCATAAAGTAATTATACCAGAGTTATTTTTATTATAGGGTATTTAAATTTGACTTATTTTTTCAATTTTCTTCAGGTAAAGGTGATATAATTTATTTGATTTGCCGCAGTGGCGGAACTGGCATACCTGCCCGTAATGCTACGCATAGCGTTGCAGGCGGGCCTGCCCGACGTGCCATAGCCCCGATGCTGGAATTGGCATACAGGTACGCTTCAGAAGCGTATGTCGAAAGACGTGGAGGTTCAAGTCCTCCTCGGGGCACTTTGGCAGGCGGGCACGCACGGAATCAAACGTTCCAGCCACGTTTGACGTGGCGGTTCAGAACCGTGTTTTGAAAGGGGTAGAGGATTAACTCCTTTCTGGCACAAATATCGAAGGTCTAAGTCTGGTTTTTTGGTACGTGATGAGCCGAGGGTAAAAATAATCGGTAGATCTCTCTTAGCGTATTTTTAACAAAAATTGTTAAGCTATATAAATGTTGTCTGACAATACTTTGCGGGAAATCAATTTTATAACCGTCTTCAGTGGCTCGTTGATTAATATTATTAGCCATTCCCAAAGTTCTATTAACACCTAATAAAAAAGTAATAATTGCAGCAGGAATTAGAGCCCAACCGACTATATGGATGAAAAATGTATTAAAAAATTTTAATAAGGATATGCCGGCAATGAATAAAGTCAAAGAAGTACGCACATATGATAGGAAGGTTCTGTCAACCGACATCATTGTTCTTTCGCTGGCAAGATAATCACGCATGAGAGCCTCTTTAATTATATGATGTTCGGATTTATCCATAATAAAAATCTATAGAACTAATTCCAATTTTTATAATATCCTGTAATAGTTAATTTGTCAAGATGAATACAACGCCTCAGCTTCGTTTGCCGCTTAAGACGCAATTATGTTGCGGGCAAAGTGGAATAACTTTCGAACTCTTAACTGGTATGACATTATAGAATATCCTCAAATTTATTACCAATAGTTACAACAGTTTTTATAGTTTCCTCGTTGATTTTTGAACTCATTAGAGTTACGAATGGCTATTAGTTTATCATCCTCTTTGAAATACGTTTACGTTACGGACAGGTTTTGAAGCCCTTCCTATATAACAACCTTTAGCAAACTGATAGTTCTTTAGGTTTACATTTGAAAATCTTTCGTGTCATGATGGTTTATTTTCTTGCATTTGTTGAGTAAGTTGATTGTTATCTGGGCAATTAGAATAAGTAAAATGAGTAATATTATCAAATCCTCTAATAGTGGAGAATGGGCCTTGACTACATAATTCTTGACTTTCCCCATTTAACATCGCGACGGATATTTTTTGAGGAGGTAAATTTGTTATCGTAGTAAAGGTCTCAAGCGAGTTATTTTCTTTATCAAAAGTGGAGACTTCATCAAATGGTTGTTCATCAGTAGCCATACCATTTTCATCTGTCGTTATAGGTGACTCAATAACTGGCTTCCCCGGTTTTTCATACCGCATAGTTACGCTAATACCTTTTATAGGGGTTTCACCTGGTTGGCACTTTTTATCTTTATTTTCATCAATGCAGGATGTGATTGTTTCTTTACGTTTTTTTAAATCTCCTAAAGGAAATTCTTCAGGAATCTCGCCAGTTCCTTCAAACGCCAAAAATAAAGGAGGTAAAGGAGTAGAAGTCGGCCGAGGTGTTTCGGTGGGTGTTGATGTGGCAGTTGCAGTAGAGGTAGCAGTCGGAGTTTCAGATGCTCCAACCTCAAGAACAACTTTAATATATGGTAGTTTACCACAGCTTGATAGTGCCGTAGCAAAGATAGTTAATAAATAAGCTAACTTTCTATTCCATAAGATATTTGGATTTTTCAGAGGCATAATTTAATATTATACATTATCTTATAGTAAATATCAAGCAGTAGCAATTACCATTAGAAGTAACTGAAAACTACGGTCTAATTTAATACCATAGTAGTGTTTTTTACTTACTATCATAACTATAGCTAGCGAAAAACAGGATGTCGTTTTTTAGTACACTGAAAGAGTGGTAAGAATAACACTTTCTGACGAAGAAAAACAGATATTAAAAAGCTACTTTAAGACAACTCCATTAATCCTAATACGCCTAAAATCTCAAGCAGTTCTTCTTCGGGATAAATTAATTAAGAGTAAGGACATTGCTGACGTTCTGGATAAGGATGTAAGATCTATTGAACGATGGATTAAAGATTTTACTGATAGAAGACTCTTCAGTATATTCTCAGGACAAAAAGATAATCAAAATGCAGCTAAACTCACAAGAGAACAAAAAATTGAGATCAGGGAAACCCTCAAGAACTCTCCACATGATA
>MGAF01000039.1 GCA_001789635.1 Candidatus Roizmanbacteria bacterium RIFCSPLOWO2_01_FULL_35_13
TTTTTTCTTTTTCATACTTATATTATACAGTAACAAAAACTAACAAAAATATTAAAAGTATTTAACCAAATATGGCGATCGCATGATTTAGTTAAATATAATTTAGTAGTCTGTTTTAATCTATTAATAGATTAAAGCAGGAATTTTAATTAATCCGTAAGAGATGAATTAGACTTAAATATTTGAAACCATTTGACCTCGAATTGGTTCGAAGTTTGCCCTTACTTCACCATCAACAATTATTTTTGTAAACTGCGCAGGTAAGGCTTTTGCAGTATGCATTAATGGACCATTCTGAAGATTAAAATGGATATGGGGTTGTGAAGTATTACCCGTATTCCCGCATAAACCTATTATTTGACCCTGTCTGACTCTATCTCCAACCTTGACTACTATAGAGGAAAATTTGAAATGACAAAGTAAGCTGAACTCTCCGTTTTCATGATCGATAATGACCGCATTGCCAACTCCCACACTCCTATCTCTTTCTCCGGGTAATACATCGATTGCTCCGTTTATTACTTGAACAACTGCTCCGTTGCCTGGGCTTAATACTTCTTTACTAAAAACCGGAAAATCTTCTAGTTTTTTTTCTGATCCGGTAGTTTTAAACCTGAAATCATAAGAATAGAGTTGATTCTGCGGTCCCCGGTCAACAGACCTGAAGTGACTATTTGTTTCTGCAGTTCTTCCACCGTTACTTACCAACCAGGTTTCCTTAAAGGGTAGAATTAGATTGGTTTTTGTTTTGTAATTCATGATTATATTTTACTCTTTCATAAATCCGGAAAACATCATATTTTGCATAGCGAGAACTGTATTTTTTCTGTTGTTTTAGTAAATTTAAAATACCAAAGGATAAATGTGAAATTTATTAAATAATGTTTTAAACTGATTAGAACATTAGCAAAGCATTATGGATAAATTAGAATCAATATCACAACCGGATAAACCAAAATTAACTGATAAAAAACCTGCTCCAAAAGATTTATTAAGAGTGGTTAAAGATCTAAAACGGGTTGATTCCAAATTCTGGGACAATACACACTTTCTTAGACAACATTCTGAAACTGTTATTATCAAAGGGTTACGCTCAAAAAATATATTTGAAAAGATTTCAACGGTCGGTTATCTAAATAGGATTATGCAAATCATCCATAAGAATGAAGCAAATCTTTCAGATCATACCAGAGGAATCGGTTACGCCCTTGCCAAAAATCCGGAATTACTAAGCGAACTCGCATCGGACAATTCACCCAAAATGATTAGAAATCAGGTGAGAAAAATAATTGCCTATACTCTTGAAGCGTGGGGAGAAGTTGAAATATATGATGAAAACGATCAACTATATCCATTGGCAAACAAATTAATAGGTTATGCAGAAAAGGATTTAGAATCAAACCTAAAATACTTTGACAAACAAATGAATAGTGACGGCTTATTTTTAATTCCTCTTTTAAAATTTGGATCAGAAATTACTAAGACGAGAATACTTAATAGAATGACCCAATATGCAAATTCGCATCCGGATAAAGGTAACGACAAGTTAACTTCATTATTGAAACAAATTAATATCCACCACTATCAGGTTGAGGCTCAAAAAATTGTCGAGTTGGAGTTAATGAATTATACTTCTGAATGGAAATCAATTATGAAAAATTGGCCTACACAAATTATTCCGGAAAATGGTTTTAGAGGAGAAATTTCCTTGAACAAAAGATACGTAGATAATATTAAATTTATACAATCACTAGAGAAAAAAAGGAAAGGAATAGTATCTTATTTACACGAACATAATGGTATATCTAACTTTTCCAATTTTCCTGAAGACGTTCTTATAGATTTCTACGATAATCGGGAAAACTTAAGAGACAATTATGTTTTGTCTATTCAATCTAAAACGGACAATAATGGAGCCTTACATAAAGGGAGAGTTACAAAAAGTGTGTTTTCCAAACTTAAAAGATATAATCAGCATATAGATCCTGTTGAAACTAGCAATATAATAGATTTAATTGAAAAAATGACGAAATTTTCCGAAAAGTATGGAAAAATTTCAAATATTTTTATTTCGGCTCACGGAGAAACCGATAAGATAATTCTAGGGGAAGATGACAAAGAAGCTATTAATAGTATCAATAAAAAAACTTTTACCGGTGAAGCCTTGCAAAAATTTAACCAGTCACTTGGTGAAAAGGTAAATATAATTCTAGATTCATGCTCTACCGGCGCACTTGAAGGAATTGGGCAATTTTTATCCACAATTGATAAAAATAAAAAAATTAAAGTTATCGGTCCGGAATTTCCTGCGTCTATAGACACAATAAGAATCAAGCAAAAAGCTAATAAACTAGAATGGGGTGTTAATTATTTGAAACCAATAATTGCACGTGAATATTTACAATTAATAGCAAATAATCCCGGTAAGTTTTTCGATAAGGTGGCTAAAACTTATGAAAGTGGACTTGCAACCTAATCTTAAGTATTTATGATTAATTGAACCTAATTATTACTCTTTCATAAATCCGGAAAACATCATTTTTTGTACCGCATAGGTTGGAAAATGTTCATACATGAGATATAAGAGTTCGGGAAATTCTTCATATTTGATCGTAAGATTATAAAAAACATTTATAGGCGAAACTATTTTCTCCGGCAATAGTGGCAAAGACGAAAGAATTAGCTTTTCGATCCCGACCCTTAGAATTAAGTGCCTTTCGGTTTTCATCAGTTGATTATATTCCTGATGGCATAAAAATATATACCTTGGCAGGAGATCTTTCTCTATTTTCCCTGATTGGTCTATCTTTCTATCAGCATCGCTTATTTGATTTTGACTAACCGCCAATAATGAAGTATCTTCCTGGATAAAATCTTTAACTTTTTGGAAAGAATTAGCCGAAGATTGTCCCGATCTATTTACTGCGGATAATTTTTTTGCCGCAATTGCCCAACCCTTTAAAGCTTCCCTTAAGGCGACAAAAATAAATGCCAGTTTTAAATTAACAGAAAAAATCTTAGACAGATCTGTTTGAAAATTATAAAAGAACGGAGAGTGTCTATATCTTTCCAACCACTCATTTATTTCTTCCGATTTCATCAAACCTTCTCTTATAAGCGGAGACAATTTTTCTTCAGTTTCTCTGATCAACATATTAAATTTGTAGTTCTGCAGAAGCGGAACCAATTGTTCAGTTAAATAATTCAGATATTCCGGAAATGGTCCAACATAAGTAAAAAACAAAGGAAGATAAGAAGATTCCAATGCCTTCTTAATCTTTTGATAGTCAATCTTTACCTGATCCTTTGCTTTGTCCTCATTAATAGGTTCAAAAATCATAATATTATTTTAACGAAGATTATTCTAATTACTTGGTAAGTGAATTGAGGATAAAATTGACTGCCCAGAGGACGACGCTGAAAAGCATTGCCCAACCGAAATTATCTACCGTGAATCCAGGAATAAATGAACTGACTAGTAGTATCATCAGTCCATTAATTATGAAAGTGAATAAACCTAGGGTAACAATATTAATAGGTAAAGTAAATATAAGGACAATTGGTTTTATTAACACGTTAACGATCCCCAATCCAATTGAAACTATAACTGCAGTTAGAAAACTATCTATATGCACTCCAGCAGAAAGTAGGTATGCAGCGACAAAAACACCAAATCCATTTACTAAAAGATTCAAAATAAGCTTCATTATCTTATGCTAACAGAAAATCCTGCTTTAAAAATATCAATTTATCGGATTTGGGATTTTATAATCTTAGAGATTGTAAATTACACAATCATATCCTTTTTTATGCTGTTTTATTGAAGAAGAATTAATATAAGAATATTGACTATTCGCTGATTTACTATCTGTAGAAAAAACAGTGCAAAGCTTATAGCTATTAGGAGAGAACTTCTGATAATCATAAATTCTCTTTGTTTCCGGATCAACTATGCTAAAATTTGATGTATTTCCTAAACTTTCTAACCTCTCAGGTAAGAATTTCAATTTCTCATAATAATTTGTTATCTCATAGCTAATCGATGAAAAATTTCTCAAACGTATTTCATCATACTTTAAAGCTTGTTGAGATATCGGACTTCCAGCTAGCATTAACCCAACAATAATCAGTAATAAGACGAAAATTCCAAGGACAAAAATAAATATTTTTTTATTAGCCATTTATTTTTTTATCTTCTTTAACTTGATTTAAATAATAAGCAAAAACTGCACCGCTTACGCTAACTGTTATTAAAAAATGCAATATAAAATTTATCGTCGCGTTTCCGTTAAGAAATCCATATATTAATGAAATAATATTTACAAGAACAATAATGAATGTAACGACCAAAGTAAAGTATGTTAACGATTTTCTTGCATTAAGATTTCTTACGTCAGGATATTCTTCTGTTCTTTTAGCCACCTTCAAAAAGAAAAAAGCAAATAAAGGATAAGATACAATTAATGAGGCGATATAACCTCGAAGCAACGTTAAATTCCATGAATCTTTATATCTATAATTATAGGAATCTTCAATTACCCCAGGGAACCATTTGTCAACAAAATAGTGAAGAGTTAAAGCTACTGAGGTTGCCAACACATATAGAGATATGAATAGTAAAATATGTTCAAAAGCATCCCACATACTCAATGAAGTTCCTGCTTTTGAAGTCTGTTGAGGATTTTCTAATTCATCGTTTGGTTTAGGAACTTTTAGCTCACCTTTATTCTCCATGGCCTTCTGTATATCAATACTACTCCATCCTTCATTTATAAGACTCGTGTTAATTTCTTGATCGGACAAACCTTTTAGTCGAGCTTGTTTTATGTAATTTAAAAGTTCAATAGTTTGCATCTAAATATTAGATTAGCTCCTTTTAATTATTTTGTCAATATATTTATTAAACTTTTGGTAAGCTTCGATTAATATTCAATTGACTTCTTGAATAATGATATCATTAACTTTTCCGAATCCGCAGCCGCCGGGATCAGTAACCATTGTTTCATCAAGCGCTTTGGCAGCGACATGATCTTTTGCATGATAATGAGGAGCTTGTTCTTGACCATCAAGACACTCCGAACTTTGTCCAGTTGTAAGTTCTGTTAAAGGGATTTGTTTATTGTCTACAATAATTACTCTAATTTTTTTCTCTGACTCTATTTGTTTATTAGAATTAGGTAACCCTGAACTGTGTTTACTCTGGTTCAGGACTGTCAAACCGATTACTATGACAACTGCGAATGCTGTTATTAAACCGAAAGGTCCTTTTAAAGCCGATGCAATCTTCCACATTTTTGCTATATCCTGATCCGTCGATTTTGATTTTATTTCCAACTCCTTTTTAATCCTGTCTATTTCGCTATGCAGACTTTTCCAGTTCCGAATGAACCATAAGAAAGCTTTCTTTTTTTTCTTTTCCTCTTCGGTATTTTCCGGCAGATGCTCTGCCGTGAGCTCGATAATCTCACCTTTATGAAATTTTTCCAGATCCGCTAGTGCTTTTGAAGAACTATCAAGTAATTTATCAATCCGAGCGTTAATTCCTTTTAATAAAGATTTAACTGAATCCAACTTCTCTTTTGAAGTTGTCTTTTCAGTTAATAATTTATGCGTGGCAAAAATGCGCTTCTTAATATCTAAAGGATCCATAGGTTTTTAAATGTCATTCTGGCTTGTCCAGAATCGTTGTTATAGATTCTGGATGCGCTTTAACAATCATCGCTTACCAGAATGACTTTTTGCCAGATAAAATTTCCTTTTCTTATCGTCAAATCTTTCTATTGCATATCTTAGCATTGTCCTTGACATAATTTTATAATATTTCTGCAAAAACTCTTCCTCAATTATTTGATCTCTTTTCCCAATTTCCCTCAACATCCAACCCACTGCTTTATGAATTAGGTCATATTCATCTTTCAACAATAGTTCGGCTATCTTTAAAGAATCTTTAAACTGATTGTTTCTGATAAATTGAAACGTGGTTAATACTGCAATTCTCCGCTCCCATAAATTCTTTGACCTTGCCAATTTGTAAATTATCGATCTTTCTTTATCCAATAAATATTCACCTAATATTCTAGGTGCAGATAAATCCACCAAATCCCAATTATTTATTTTTCCGGTATTTCTAATGTAAAAGTCGAAAATGACTTTTTTTTCTTTTTCATCGGCTTTTCTATATTTCTCAACCAGGACAAAAAGTACCACTAATCTTTCTTCATGGATTTTACTATCTAACAATTTTTGGATTTCTCTTAAATCTTATAGCAACTTCTCTCTGTTTTGGGACAGTTATTCCCAAGAATACATCTCCCTCTCCATACTCTCCCTTTCCCGTCTTAAAATAACCAGCCAAAAACTTTGCCTTTTCCGGATTTGCCAATTTACGAAGATCTTTTTGAAGTTGTTTCAACATATATAATGTATATTATATCGTTATATCGATATAACGATATTTGGAATATAATTCAGAGAGATATTATATAAATTTTTTCTTGGAAGACTGATACTTTTCAAAAAGCCACATGCGGGCTAAAGTAGATACATTTAACCCTTTCCTCTTTGCAATTTGTTCAAGCTGTTTCTTAAAACCAGTTTGCAGACGTAATATTAACGTTTCTTTTTTGGGTTCATCCAGGTCAACAATTACTTTAACATTCTTTAACTCATCCTCAAAATCCATGAAACTATGATTATCCCAAAAATTAGCTTCCTCTATATACGAATTAAACTCTGGTATTCTTGATTTTTTCTTTTTCATACAGTTTTCTCCTTTCTTTTTTATTGGCATCTCTTGCCGTAACCACATAATATTCTGTTAATTTTTCTCTTCTAAGAACTATTGCTAAAATTCTACTACCGCTTCTACCGATTGCTAATTATCTCTTGTTGTATGTTTGTTTATGATAAGCTAAATTATTAACTGCAAAATATACCTCATTAACTCTAACAGCGTGTTTTTTAATATGTTCAAGATTATAACTATCCCAAATTAACTTTCTAACTTTAATCTTAGTCATATTGTATTACAATGTAATACACCTGTCAATACAAATCTATCTAATTTTTTTGTACATATAAATATGATCTATATATTTATCCTTATGTTTTATCCCTTCAGGCAGATTCCCGTATTCTTTAAATCCGAACTTTTCATACATAATTTTTGCAATCGGATTGTTGGCAAATACTCCCAATCTTACAATGCGGATTTGTTTTAAATTATTTTTAGCTTCAGTTAATACCAACTCAGTTAATAATTTACCGATCCCCTGACTTCTATATTCGTTAGCTACGGTTATTCCAAAACTACCTATATGACTTTCAATATTATCTAGTGGTCTGATGTCTGAAATAGCTATCAGTTGCCTTTTATAAAAGGTTAAAAGTTTAACGGCTAAATTTTTCTCTATTTTTTTCAAAAAATCCTCCAGATACTTTTTTTCTTTTTTTAAAGTTAATTACTCCCCTTGAAATCTAATAAAAGTACATTCTTTTGATAAGGAATTTATATATTTCAAAAGCATTTCAACGTCACCTTCAACTGGATATCTAATAACAATATCCAAACCTTTTTTTGTTTTTCCTCTATGAACAATTTTTCCTAATTTCATAAAATTGATTTAAAGATTCAATTCTTTTCTTAAAACTTCTAATACATAAGGAGCATTTTCAGGCTTATAAAAATGACTTCTGTCGGAATAAGTAATTAATTCTGCTTCTAAATCTTGAGTTATTTCCACTCCCTGTTGATATGGAATGCTGTTATCATCTTTCGAATGCATAACGATAAATTTTTCAGATAGAGATTTTATTTTGGAAATATCTATTTTATTAACAAAAAAATCCGGATAGGCTTCTCCATCATTACGATTTGCATTTTCCAATCTGTTTGCAAAAGCAGCAATAAGAAGTACTAATTTTACTTTTGGTTTATATTTTTCTAAATATAGAAGTACAACTCTCGTTCCTAAACTATGACCTACTAAAACCAATGGTTTATTAGTTTTTAATACTTCCTGATGAATTACCCTTAACCACACTTTTACATGTGGATGTTCACCACCCGGTAAATCAGGAATTGCAAAATCAATCCCTAATTTTTCCAGCTCGGGAATAATATTCGGATACCAATCTGCTTTTGAAGACGCAGTATATCCGTGAACAAAGATTATTTTAAAATCCTCCATTTTCTATTTTAAATATTTAAGAAAAAAATTAAGGGTTTCTTCTTTTACTATTCTTCTATCAGATTCTCTGTCTTGAAATCCATGCTCGCCGTCTTTAATTGTTATCAATCTCCCTTTTTTAAGACTCCTAACGTATTCTTTTGTATCATTATAAGAAACTTTATCATCATTGGTTCCGTGTATTATTAGTGTCGGAATGAAAATATTAGCAAGAGATTTGTAGGGATAGAACTTCTTCATTTCAGCAAAAAAAATTTTTCCATAACCTTTTTTTCTGCTACCAATTGTCGTCCAACCTTTTATCTTCAGATCATTCATAATTTTCTTATTTATATCTTTTAGCCATAGTGTAGTTGGATTTAAAAAAGTATGTTCATAGAAGTCATTTCAAAACTCAGTAGTGTTTGAAAGTAGGGCTCTTTAAGAACTAAAATGGACAGTAC
>MGAF01000040.1 GCA_001789635.1 Candidatus Roizmanbacteria bacterium RIFCSPLOWO2_01_FULL_35_13
TACTTCCAGTTGGTCCTGTGGGACCGCTACTACCTACTTCTCCTGTTGAACCTGTGGGTCCGGTTGGACCGGATGCACCAGATGAACCTTGCGTTCCTGTAGAACCAGTCGGGCCTGTTGGTCCAACTTCTCCAATGGAACCAGTCGAACCTGTACTTCCAGTTACTCCAATACTACCAGTAGCTCCGGTCGGACCTGTGGGCCCACTCAATCCCGCAGCGCCGGCTACACCGGTTGCCCCAATATTCCCCGTTCCTCCTGTGGGACCTGTAGGACCACCCACTCCAGTAGCGCCTGTCGGTCCAGTTGGGCCACTTGCACCACTCACACCAGTCGTTCCACTACTACCACCAAAGCCCGTTGGTCCAGTCGCTCCAGTTGCACCATCAGTACCCGAAGCACCAGTAGCTCCAGCAGTTCCAGACGCACCGGTTGGCCCAATACTACCGGCGTCCCCCTTTGCACCTTGCGCTCCGGCGTCCCCCTTATCACCCTTATCTCCTTTAGTTCCCGCAGGCCCAGTGGCACCTGTTATTCCAAATCCTGTACCGCCTTGAACGGTTGTCCCAACAAGTTTTAATTGAGCAACTCCATTTTCAAAAGTTACCTCTAAATCAGGACTCAAACTCACTAAATTATTTAAAGCCAAACCTACCGAAGAATTGGAAAAAAGCCTGACTACTCCTTCTTCTAAATCACGTTTAGCAATTGTAATCGAGGATGTTACAGTTCCTATTTTTGGTACACCCGCCTGAAGTAAATTTAAAGGCAGTACCCCACTTTGCGTAGTCTCTCCTAAAACATTGACATCTTTTTCCCCACCCGATTCATAGACAAGCCGTAACATCTCCTGCATTATTAAAAGCGATGTTGCATCAATTGTAGATAACGAATTAGTTAGACTAATCTTCAATACTTCATTTCTGCTTGAAATTTCACCGGCAACCTGTTTTTTTTCCGTGAAAATTAAAAAACGGAAATTACCGATTAATTTGCCGTCCTCAATCGCGCCGTTTAAGAATTTAACAGGTAATATCGACCCGTCCTCCAACCGTATCCCTCCCAAAAATCTATCAACAATCGACACTGTTTCGCGGCTGCCTTTTTTTGTGAAAAATATCTCCATCATTTCGTTTTCTTTCTCACTTAAAATTGCGGTTTCTCCGTTTGGAAAAATTACCTTAGCCTCTCCCACATATCGTCCGTTTTCGACAATTGCCTCATTAAGTATCGCATAAGAAAAAGAGTCGTCTTCTCTCTCAACCATCGTAAAAAATGGACCCCCAAAATCAGCACTCTTCAAAACTTCTGTATCAAGTTTCTCTATAATAGTTACTTTATTTACGCTTTCATTTTTGAAAGAAAGAATAGTTCTAAAAATTCCGCTTTGATTTGCAAAAGTAAGCAAAAAATTCCCCACAATTAACCCACATAATATACATAATATAAACGAAGCTGTACCGGAGCTTTTATTTCGTACTGAACTCATTAAAAAACTGGTGAAACTTTTGCTGCTATCTGGAAATTACTGGTAAAATTACTGTTAAAAACTTGTAAAAACTGGTAAAATTAGCTTCGTTTTAGGCATACTTCCTCTTTTCAACCACTAACCATAAACTTATACCGCCAACGAATAAAACGGCAGTCAAAAATATCGAAATTGAGACGGTTTTTGTAGGAGAAAATATTCGATCAACCGAAGAATTAATCTGAATTATCCAGTTTAAGTTTTCAATTTTTTCTGATATTTCATAAACCCTTTGACCCTGGAAGTTATACGCTTCTTTTAACTCATTATTGACTAAAGAATCCTGCGCAAAATTGATTCCCTTATCCGGATTTATGATTATTTTTCCACCCCTGTTATAGAGGATAAAATACTCTTCATTTGCCGGATTCGCCAATTCCTGAAGATCGTTTTTTAACTTAATAAGATCTATATTCGCCATTAATACGCCAACCGTTTCCCCTTCAGAATCTATTAGAGGAGCGCTCATTCCTACCTCTAATTTTCCACCTGAAGAATCGGTTCCTTTCCGGTTATCAAAAAGATAAATTTTTCTTTCATTAATTGCGGGTAAAAAGAATTCGGGAGATGTTTCAACCTGTTTTCTCTCATCGTACGGATAACTGCTTAGTATTGTTCCGTCAATCCTCAAAGCGGTAAATTTTTCAATAACTTTATTATTGCTGTAAATCAATTTTAATAATTCTATTAATTCTTCGGAATTTTCAGCTTTAAACGCAACAATCAAAAGTTGGTTGGAACTTGCATCTTTTAAGGTGTTTTCAACAGTGTCCATTCTTTCCTTCACCAATATCTCTCCAAAATCCAATCTGCTCTGCAGATCCCGCGCTGCGTACTCTGCCATATTTTGCTGCATAATCCAAATTACGCCTATGCCAAGAAGCAGAATTCCCGTCATCAATCCAAAAGTAAGAGCCAAAGTCCGCCTTTGATTTTCATGTGCTACCCGCAGGACTATCCATACCGGCAGCAAAAAACAGGTTAGACCCGTAACAAGAAGAAAGAAACTTTTACTCCAGGCGAGCGTATTGGCAAAAAAAATCGAGTTTAAGATTAGCCCGCCTCCAGCACTCAGCATGGCTATCCAGAACATAACGCTTGCTTTTTTTTCACCTAAAAATAAAAATACCCCGGTAACAAGTACACCGAATATCCATAGACTTCCAAAAAAAACCCGGTTATCCATAAAAACTTCACTAAGATATGAATTTGCAGGGTGGGAAATGCCTGTAATGTGTTCAACTCCAAATCCTAATCCATAAAGGATTAAAAACAGCAAAAAGGCTTTTATACCGGAAATGCGGATAAAAAACTTGAATCCTGCAATCAAAGTAACAAAACCAAACAACAAAAAGCCCGAAGGTTCAGACGTTTTCAGATTAATATAGGAAAATGTGCCGTAGGTTACTATTAATATCAGATGAAATAATCTATGCCAAATAAAGGAAATTTTTTTGTGCATCAGGTCTGTCAAAATTAATCCCAATCCGCCGGCAAAAAAACTTATTTCCAACGTCCTCAACCAGGGTAAAAACTCGGCAAACTCAAGTTGACCTTTCTTAAAATCATATAAAATAAGCGAGGCGCCAAGCACGATGGCGGCTGCTCCGAAAAACCAATCAAATATGCTGACTATATGCAATTCGTGCAATCCAAAAGAGTGATTGATAGTCTTTAATTCCGGTGTGTCTTGAGAAATCTCCAATGTTTTTTCAACAACCGCAGGTTGGCTCTGTGAAATAGTGGTAATTTCTGATTTCTTCGATAAATGAAGAATTCTATTCAACTCCTCCTCAGGAATACGGAATCTTCCCTTTCCCACTCTTACTCCTTTAATTCTCCCTTCCTGTAAAAAAGTATAGATGCTGTTTGTAGAGTATCCAAGCATCTCTGCTACCTGTTTTACCGTATATGTCTGACTCATATTTTTATTATCGCCCCCCGTCATTCCGAGGATTCGCCAGCTGGCGGAGACGAGAAATCTCTGGCATTTACAAGTTTTTACAAATTCTTACAAACGTTTTTACCAGTATATGTAACTATGTAACAATAATAATAACTAATACTTTATTTATAAATAGGTTGACCTATATTTGTCAATAGGCATTTTTTAAGTGTATGTTTAGATTTATAGGAAGCCCCGTTTTTTTGGCCTTACAGGATAGTCCAAAAATAATTACATATTTTCACCCTTCCTTCAGTCCAAAATCGATAAAATCACCAACGCCTTATTTAACCCTAATATCCTGTAGTATTGTAAAAAGTAGTACTTAATCCTGTAGTATCTGTTAATAGGAATAAAACGATCTTATTATTTGATCTAATTGAGCTTGGAAGAATAGAGCAAATAGAAAGCCAATAATTAAGAAAGGGCCAAAGGCAATCTTGCTTTTAAACTTTTTTCTTTTAAGTAATATTAAGATTATCCCAATAACTGCGCCTGCGATAAAGCCGATATAAACAGCGGCCAGACCGCCAACAATTCCCAGCAAAAAACCCATTGTGAAGGCCAGTTTGACATCGCCAAACCCCATACCCTTCCCCTTGGTAAATAAGAATAAAAGTAATATTGGCAGCATTGTAATAAAAGAAGCCAGCACATGATCCAGAAATATTTGCGGAGTTATACCCTGAGTTATCAAAAATAAAAAGGAAAAACTAAACAAAGCTACCTGTATACTGTCGGGAATTATTTGGTACTTAAAATCAGCAAAAAATATCACAATAGCACAGGAAACAATACCTAGCAAAGCAAGCACATAAAGAAAGTTTGTATGAATTGACAATAATGAATCTGAGATTGAGCCTCCGTATTTAAGCATAGCTATTGGTGAACCGCGCAGATTATTCGAGGAAAAAATAAGAACTCCTACAAACATTGCGCCTGTAATTAATTCAACCATTGGATAAAAAAACGAAAGCCTTTTCTTGCAGCGTCGGCACTTTCCTTTCAAATAAATATAAGAAAAAATCGGGAAAAGATCATTCCATTCAAGTTCTTTTTCACAGTGATCACAGTGAGATCTTCCCATTATCGTCTCTTCCTGCGGCAACCGATCTATTAAAACGTTTAAAAATGAACCGATTGCTATACCTAATAGAAAAATTAATAAATAAAACATCTTAAAAGATTACCACGGATGACTAACGGATTTCCACAGATATTATAATCCGTGGTCATTAGTCAGTAATCCGCGGAAATCTTCGTTATTAAACGGTCCGATCAAAGCTAAGTTAAGTTTTTCAGGTCGTACTATATCCTTAGCTACTTCAACCACTTCTTCCTTACTCACTTTATCTAATTTCTCAATCACTTCTTCTACGGTTTCCGTTTTATTCTCAAGAATTAGTTTTGTCCCGTACCAGGTTGCAATATTTGAAGAGTCTTCCATTGACAGTAAAATACGCCCTTTTATCATTTCTTTCGCCCTAATTAACTCCTCATCTGTAATCTTGCCCTCAGTCATTTTTTTATGCTCAGCTAGAATTACTGAGATCGCTTCGTTAATTTTGTCTTTATCATTATTTACTCCAGCCTGGCTTGTCATATAACCAACGTCTTGATATGATTCCTTAC
>MGAF01000041.1 GCA_001789635.1 Candidatus Roizmanbacteria bacterium RIFCSPLOWO2_01_FULL_35_13
ATATAAATACTGTTGAAGGATTTTTTACTTATATTAAAAAGAAATATAAAATTGATGTTAATAAACCATTTCATAGTTTTGAAATATTTGAAAGTTACTTCTCTAACGATTTAACCCCCTCAGAAATGACTACATTAGTGGAAACTTTGGCTGATTTTATTAATATCATTCCGATTCAAATAAAAGTAATCTCTATCAATAAAATTGAGTTCAGAAAGATTCTTGGTATTAGATCGAACAATGATTTCAACGGAAGTCAAAAAAGGAAAGAGTTAAAAGAATTTCCTTACAGAATTATGGCCGCCAAATTATTTAAATGGTTTGCTGATTATTTACATAAAACCGGCAATATAGGTCAGATAATAGCCGATGCAAAGAAAGGTAGCGATGATCAATTAATAAAAACTTTGAATTTATGTAAAGAAAATTCAGGTCCATTAAAGCCTGAAGACTCGAAATTAATTAAAGAAAAATGTACTGCAATATGCTTTGCAGAAAAGTCTTTTTTATCAGGCGGCTTAGAAATAACTGATTTCATCTCGTATACCAGCTTTTTCCATATTAGAAAAAGAATGTATGAAATGAACTTCATTAAATTATCAAATGTTTGGCACATTATAAGAAATATCCTTGATGATAATAAAGTTATCAAAATCTCAGAGGATGAAATCAGAAGTTTCTTTGCTATAAAAAAAGATGGAGTTCACAAATATCTTAATTCTCCTTAAAACATTTGTGAACTCCACCTAATGGTGGATGATCACACTTTAAGAATATACCACCTGTTTAATAAAAGTCAAGTGCATTTGCTATCTTTAGTATTATTATTTTATTGTTATAACAATCTAAAATATGATTTACTGGTTCCATACCCCCGGAGTGAAATCCCACTTTGCTCCATGAGCTTCGTTAGGGACAGCGATGTTGTCGATACGGTCTAAACTAACTACTCTAAAAATTGGTTGAGGTCATTGTGACAATATTATTCGCTGATCACCTAATATCACCTCGGGAGTGAAAGATGCTGTCGATACGGTCTAAAGATACAACTCTGAAAATATATTCAGGCGATAATTTTTACACCTTTCAGGTGTAACGGGTTATCAGGAAAGACTAATTGTTTGCTACAATTAGCTTACTGTGAAAAAGAAAGTCAACTATTGCAGTCTTACCCCGGATTTTCCCAAACAAGCTTTTGTCAGCCTGATATTTATCTCAGACGGAAAAGAAATCGTCAAAATCTACCCTTTAAGAACGCTTTTTTCATCCGAATTTGAAGTATCCCAGGATCTGAATAATCTGACAAAAAGACCAGAATTCAAAGACTCCAGACTGAAGATCGAAGACAGAACCATTTTAATCCCGATTTATTTCCATTCCCATTTTTTCCTTAAAAAAGAGTTCTGGAAAAAACCGGATTATCATCTGGAGGAAGAGAGGCGACTCGACTCATTTCTCAAAGTTCACAGCAACCACCAGTTTTACAAAATACTGATTTTGCCTCAGGAGTATAAAAAGAAAAATTGGATATTCTACGTTTCCCTGCCTTTTTATTTAAACACCGATTTGAAAACAATCGAAAACTTTATGCTCGGGGCGGATGAGCCGGTTGAACTGAGAGCCAAATATGCAGCCTTTTACACTGCCGGAAAACCCATGCGCTTTGACCGGATTACCCGGAAAATTGACGACCCGGACAATGCAATTGTAGCTTTCAATTAATATCGTTAATTTGAATATATTTTTATCTAAATTAACGATTGTATAAACAAAAACGTGAAATAGACAAACCATCGAAGCTTTTTTAGAAAAAAACGTTTGGAAAATAGGAACTAAAAAATAAGCAGGTATGAAACGAAAAAAAGGTGAAAAAAATGAGTTTGTAGGCAATAATGAATTACCCTGTGGCAGAGACCACAGGGTATCATATGTCATTTCGAAGGATCCCGCCATGGCAGACTGAGAAATCTAGTGAAACGTAAACTACGCTAGCGCTAGATTTCTCGCTAATCGCTCGATATGACAAAGATAATGTGAAAACCTAATTCGGTTTTCACTCTTTCCCTTTAGTTGTTTCCCTGTGGCAGAGACCACAGGGAATTACAAGTTGAAAATGATCCGCTTGTACAAGAAGTATATGAATACCTTACTAAATTTGATTTCCCATTAGCTGCTTTGCTTCAGAGAAAATTCAAAATCGGATTTTCCCGGGCCGAGCGGATTCTCAAACAACTCGAAGCTAAAAAAATTTCAGGAAAATAAAAACTAACTTAGCCGGAATTCTTAATTGAAGTAAGAATATCTTTTCTATTTTTATAGAACCAGATTCCTCCGATTCCCAAAAAGAATAATCCAAGAATATTTACTACTAAATTTGACCTGTCAGTTGATTCAGCTGCAGGATTTATTGCCGGATTTCTTTGCTGGATTCCCAATACATTATTTTCCAGTTGAAAAGTTGTCACTGTCAAAGAAGGTGATGGGACGACTGTTGGCCGGCGGGAAATTGGAACAGAGGTTGGCTTATAGAAAGAAGAGGACGGAATAACATCGGTAAGCTGTGCAAAAACTGCTGTTGTAAAAAGCAGTAAAAATAAAAGCGAATTTAAGATATTAAGTAAAATAGACCTAAACATGGCTCTATTATACAACTATTGTCTTCTATTTTCTACTTAAAAATAGTAAAATTAAGTGATGAAAAAGCCAGATATGCAGATATCTATCATTTTACCAATCCGTTCCGTTTCGAAATGGATACTGAAGAAATGATTAAAATTGATGATTCATTAACATCAACGGTACATTAATTTTAATTTCCCTAAATGTTTCGAATTATTGATTAATTAAAACATTAGTATTTTTTACTGTATTTTCATACAATACCTTTATTTAATGAATGAATCATACAAGCAAAGTAAATTAATTTATGTACGAACCTCTCATCCGGAATTGGGAAACGCACCTTATTTTGATGTAGGAATAGAGATCACAACCGAATTATACGGTTTGGGAGCAATAATTAATAATCCACTGTGCTATTGTTTTGATCATATTGGAGGTAAAAGAACATATTATAGAACCGTTGGAATTTCCGCTATAGAAACTAAAGGCAAAGTTGAAAGAGTACTTCCCAAGAATAGCGTATTTTGGCTTCATTAGGTATAAAAAAGATTGGAAGAATCAGATCAAAATTAAACTTTCGGTTCTAGTTTCCGCTTTTTTATTTTATTCAGGGAGTACATGATTCTTTTATGAAGATTGATATTTTTGATGCGGGCGAAGCGGAGAACTGAGACTAAAATATCTCCCAATTCCTGCTTATAAGTTTCGTCCTGCTGGGCGGCAATATTAGTTCCTTTTCTTCCGTGTTTGGCGAGATAAGCTCTCGCCATCTCCCCAATCTCTTCAACTAAACTAAGAATAAGAAACGATCCGAATTCAGTAGAACCTTTAAGATCTGCGTCAATCTGGTCAAGATAGGCAAAATATTTACCAAAGGATGAATGTTTTTTCTTTTTAATATCCATACTGAATTATAACAAGCTGTCATTCTGAACCCCGATATTCATCGGGATAAACTCCGTGAAGAATCCAGCGAGTGAAACAAACGTAAAACACGCTTTGCTAGATCCTTCGCTAACTCGCCTCGCTGGAGCTTCGGCGAAGCGGGTCACTCAGGATGACCAAAAACCATATACATCTTTAAAAGCCGAATAGATTAAAAAAATTCATCAGAAAAAGAATTATTGCTAAAAATCCGATTCCTAAAATCACAATAAAGAAAAGCGAATATTTAAGAACAAAATCAACTAAAAAAATGATAAGTAGAACTAAATTTTTTAAAGGATCAAAGTCTTCTGTCTTCGCTTTAGGTGACATATATGAAATTAATCGGCTTTTTCAAACAGATTTTTTATTGGGCCAAGATAATAATCCTTCCAACCCTGATTAATGCTCTCAAATTCTTCATCTGGCACATTTTCCTGCAATAACTCAACTTTTGCGTTTCCCTTATCTTTAAAAAAAGTAAAAGTTACTTTTGAAGGTTTTGCCCAATCCCCTCCATACCAATCCTGCACTAACTTTTTTTCTTTTACTACCTTTGTATTAGTACCGTGAATATCTCCTCCCCAAAGACTGAATTTAAAACCTTCCTCTTCACTCATCACGGCTGGCCCAGCTCCCCATTTGTTAATTATTTCTGGGTCAACAAATGCCTGCCAGACTTTTTCAATCGGGGCTTTAATCAGATAAGTTTGTTTGATGATTTTCATAGACAGACTTTATTATAAATTATATAATTAATACTCACTCATATCATATCACTCTGGCTTGTCTAGAGTCTATATATCTCTTTTAGATTCTGGACGCGTCCCGCCTTAACAGGACTTGCCAGTATGACACATCGCTGAGTTTTGGAATAATTTATGTTAAGAAAAAACAAGAACATTTTAATCATTGCTCTAATTGCGATCGTCAATGCCCTGGGATATGGAATTATAATCCCGGTTCTTTATTCCTACTCGATGAAATACGGCCTTTCAGACTTTCAAAACGGCCTCTTATTCTCGACTTTTTCCATCTGCCAGTTTATCTCAACTCCGATTATCGGCAGAATGTCTGACAAATACGGCAGGCGGCCGTTGCTGATTTTCTCAATCCTGGGAACAGCCATTTCATTTTTTATGATGGCTTTTGCCCCGAACTATTTATTCCTGTTTATAGCCCGGGCTTTAGACGGAATAACAGCGGGAAATATTCCTGTAGCTTCGGCTGTAATTTCGGATACGACTACCCAGGAACAGAGGGCTAAAGGATTCGGAATCATCGGGGCTTCGTTCGGATTCGGATTTATCTTTGGCCCGGCCATATCGGCTCTTACCGTATCCCACTCGGCTTCTTTACCATTCATAATAGCGGGTTCAATATCTCTAATTGCAGTTATTCTTACTGCAATATTTTTACCCGAAACCAACAAGCATATCGGTGAAGTAAAACACGCCCCGCTTTTTAACTTTTCCAAACTTTTTCATGCCATGTTCGATGAAAATATTGGAGCTACTCTTCTTATCACTTTATTGAATGCTGTTTCTTTTTCGCTGATGATCTTTGCCTATCAGCCTTTTTCCCTCAAAATCCTTCACTTATCAGTGAATCAGATATCGCTTCTTTTTACTATGTTCGGCGTTATAGGTCTGATTACTCAACTTTTTCTGGTACATAAATTTGTTAAATTAATCGGTTTAAAAAAACTTTTCTCGATTGCCACTTTTATTATTTCTGCAGTTTTTTTGACAATATTTTTTATCCGTTCGCTTTTACCTTTCGTTATTGCCTCAATATTTTTAGGCCTGTCCAATTCAATTATTCAGCCTTTAATCTCAACAATTCTTTCCAAAGAGACAGATGAAAAATCCCAGGGTACAATCTTAGGACTGAGTGCCTCCTACATGAGCATCGGACAGATATTAGGCCCGGTCATCGGAGGAATAATCGCAACTATTGCCATTCCCTTTCCGTTTTTAGCTGCTAGTATTTTTTCGCTCCTGGCTTTTTTCCTGACATTCCATGTTCTTAAAAAAGGCGTTAAAAAAGAATCCGCATTTTAAATTTCCTGTATAATTAAAGAGTTATAATTTATCTATTAATTAAATATGCTTACTTTACTTGTGCTGCCATTTAGCAGAGGAGGGATGATGGGAAAAGGAAACTGGATGGGTGGAGGAGGAACATATTCCAATCTTTTTCTTTTTTATCATGTAGTAGTTGGGCTGCTCCTTCTCACGCTCCTTTTTCTGGCGGTAGTGTATCTCTGGAAAAAGATCGAGATGATGGATCATGAAAAAAATCACCATCATGATCATAGTAAAAAGGCGTAAATAATCGTTTATGCAAAATGACCAATTTAAGCTGGCCACTTTTGGTGGAGGTTGTTTTTGGTGTATTGAAGCCATCTTCAAAGAATTAAAAGGTGTAGAAAAGGTTATATCAGGCTATACAGGTGGCAAAATTAAAGACCCGAATTATTACGAAGTAACCGAAGGAACAACCGGCCACGCCGAATCAATCCAAATAACTTTCGATCCCAAGTTAATTTCCTATGAACAACTGCTTGAAGTTTTCTTTCTTACCCATAATCCGACTACTCCTGACAGGCAGGGAAATGACGTTGGGACTCAATATCGATCGGTAATTTTTTATCATGACAAAGAACAAAAAAAATCAGCCGAAAAAATAAAACAGAAAATTGAAGAAGAAAAAATTTATGATGAAAAAATAGTGACAGAAATTGTTCCTTACTCTTTGTTTTATACTGCGGAAGACTACCACCAGAACTACTTGGATAAGAATCCCGATCAACCCTACTGTCAATACGTGATCAATCCAAAACTGGCAAAATTCAGACAAAAATTTTCTAAACTTCTAAAACAATAGCTAAAGGGTAATGGTCAGACACATCAACTTTGGGTTGATAATGTTCAACGACTTTCAGATTAGGTGAAACAAAAATCATATCGACAACTGCCTTGGCAAAGCCCTTTAGGTGTTCTTCACTAAAATAGTGAGCTTCTTTTACAAAGGGTGTCTTTATTTTCATATTAAATGTAGTAGTTAGTTCGTCTTTAAAAACATTTTTCAGATACTTCTCTAAGTTATTAATCGTCTCGGTATTTGGCAAAACATTCGTATCACCTGCCAGTATGACATTTTCTTTATCTTTAATCTGATTAACGATCATACGGCTCATCTCCAACCTCTTTTTATTATCTTTACCGTCCAATCCCCAGACACCATGAATATTAAAAATATTAAGATTTTTTCCTTTTGCATTAACTAAAACATGCTGTAAATTCCTACCGGTGAGATAGAATTCTCTTACCTCTTCTTTTTTTCTTTCTTTATAATTCCCGTAGACAAAAGCAGTCTCTCTTTTTACTATTTCAAAGCGGGAAAATATTACATTTCCGCAGTCTACCTTTGATCCGTTAACAACCTTAAAAAACGCAGGAGAATAATAGTAGAAATAATCTTTAAAATTATGTCTGATATCAAATCCTCTTGAAGAATTAATTTAGAATGGGTAATATAGTAGTATATGAGAAACTATATTTCCCTCA
>MGAF01000042.1 GCA_001789635.1 Candidatus Roizmanbacteria bacterium RIFCSPLOWO2_01_FULL_35_13
CTTGTCGGATCCGTAAATAATGGTGGACGAATAATTGCTTCTTCCAATAACATTATTGCGTATCTACCCATAAGATCTAGCTTCGTATCTTTACCTATTAGTCCTGCCGGTTTATCAAGAACTATATTTCGAAACTGATCAGGCTTAAGCATTGCGGCAATAAGGATATTTATTGCACCTTCAGAATGAGCTATGACGTCAACCTTATCAACTCCCTTTTTCTCAAGCGCATCGAGTATTAATAGCGCTTTACGCAGTTCTACTTCCGGATATTCCTCGCTCTTTATAGCATCTCCATCTAATCTCGAATACTCAAGCGATAATGCTCTTCTGCCCAAGTTAAAAGCAGTTCTAAGGGTTTTTATGTACGTTTGACAATCCTCGGACCACCCCGGCGCAATCAATATCGGAATCTGGTCCGTGAGAGTTTCCGGTCTTACATCAACAACTGATACCTGCCCGTGGGGAAACGCAAACCTTTCTTTTTTTTGCCAAAATTGCTGTTCAAAAGAAGAACCTACTGTCGCGAGCGCTTCCATATGATCATTGCGAGAGAATGTTTATGGGAAAACCGTCTTTGTAGCGAATTATTTCTTCTACGCTACCGCCTTCATTGAATTTGAATACTCGATCCGCAAGTGAAATTCCTGCAAGGCTTATTGCTTCGTCAAGTGATGAATGGATATAAACCTTCAAATTATCGTTTTGAAAAGCAAACCATAGCGCATCAGAAAGGCCAACCGGGAATATCCATGCTTCACCGGTCTTAATCGGAACATTTACAAAGCGGAATCTTAAATCATTTCCAGACCAGGAGTCAGAGTATAATTCATCAATTGACACAAAGAACTTTTGAACTTTTTGGCCTGCCGTATCCCAACTCCCGTGAATTTGCTGAATTTGAATTATATGGAAAAGCGAAAATACTGAGATTATAATTCCCATACTCATAATAGCTATGTCTCTCCCATAGCTTAAAAGATAATCATATATTTTTCTAATTGCTAAGGCTAATATTAAGATCAATCCTAAAGTTGGAAGATAACTATATCTTGAAGTAATATTCCCAAGTCCCAAGAAAGGAAGCAGAGCGACAACAAAGAACAACAAACCAAAAACAACTATCTTTTTCTCCTCAGCCGAAGTATATTTCGAAATAAATCTATAAGCAACATATACAATTAGCAAAATAGGAAGAACTAAAACTATTGCCAGCGCAATGTTTTCCCGAAGACCTATCCGCAGCGTAGAATATACGGGGAATGAAGACGGCCCTAGAACCGTCAAAAGAAAATAGCCTATCAAGTTTCCCACAACATTAAACGGTAGTTTTATAAGGTTATAGCTATAGTCCCCGCTAAACCAGTGACTTCCTGAAGCCAATCGAACCAGAAAATAAACTAAAACCGGAGCAAACAAAAGCATATTTTGAGATTTCTTAACAATTTTGCCTATGCTACCTGCTCCTTCTTGCGATACTAAGTAAGCGATAATAAGAAGCGGAGTTACAACTCCCACTTCATGGAAAAGGAATCCTAAGGATATAAAAATTATTGAAGCAATGTAATAGACACTTCGGCTCCCACGCTTGTCAAGCAAGCGAGCTCCTTCGCTTTGCTCAGTCCGCTCCCATAAAATAAACATAAGAATAGCAGAAAGTGCAAAGGCGGCATTAAAAAGATATCCAATTGAGGAGATCCAAAAAACTGCTTCAGAATATCCACTCATCAGGAGGAACATAACAGCCCCCAGGCCCGCAAGGATATTGTTCCGAAGGATTTTTCTTGCAAGCAAAAAGAAGAGCACTGATACTATAAAATGCAAACTTATTGAAACTATATGGTAAACGACTTGATTCAGCCAAAATATCGAGTACATTCCTGCGAAGAATAATTTTGTACCGGGTCTATAGAAAAATCCCTGAGAGTCAAAAAAGAAACTATAAATTCGGGAAAGGATTGATCCGCAGGAGGAATAATCACAATCGGCAGCCCAACGAAACCACGTAAAGTCGTCTCCTGTAAAATAGTTACTAATCATTGGAGAGAATATAATAATCGTTCCGATAAGTAGGTAAAATATAAATGCATATGTTGAAACCGCAGCATTCTTAAGTTCTTGATATAAATTCATAGGTTTTTTCTGATACAATGCGAGTGTTCCAAGGACCACACCGGTCAAAAGCCAAAGGGAAAAGGCAATCTTTGAGGCCTCAAAAACGTCAATTAATGTTGCATTAAACGCAAGACCTATAACTCCCGCTACGTAACCAAGAACAAAATTTTTGACGACTTTATTTCTTACCTCCGGTAAGATTTTCTTTATATAAATACCAATTGTTAAGAATATGCCAAAAAAAGAGGCAAGACCCAAAAGTCCGGTTTCACCAAGTATTCTGAGGTAATTGTTATCTACCGCAAGGCTAACCGATCCGTAACCACTTCCTAAGAAAACATTTTTTGCAAAGACGGCAAGAGTTTTTGGCCATTCTCCCTGAAACCTTGTAGTAAAAGAGAGGTCATAGGCTGAAGCCCTTTTTACAATAAAATTTCCGTGAAGAATTACCACCTCGGCAGACATAGAGGCCGGTTCATCCGGATCAAGTTCGTAGAAAAAGTTTCCCAACCTTTTGACTACGGGTGACAGTGAAAGATTTATATAGCCTGTTCCTTGCGGCAAATTCTCTCCGGTTGAAACGTTGCTTGCGGTTACGACCGGAACTTCGGAAGGAAATTTTAAGGGCTTGGCAGACGGAGGCTCGGAAGGCCTTTTGAAAGTCCCTGAGGGAGTAGATTCAAGCTCAAGGATCTCATCAATTTTTCCACCCTTCATTGCATGCTGAACCTCGCCCAAATCTCTGACAAAGCTTTGCCCGATTATTTTGTCTTTAAAATATGAAAAAGGAACAAACTTTACGTTCCCAATGGCATTTCCGGTTTCCGCTTCTACCAAAACGTTTGTTTCGCGGACGGTACTGCCAAATCTTGCAAAAATTGACGGCTGAAAAATAACAGAAAGAATAATAATGACAAGAACTGTTGGGAGAAAGACTAAAATTAGCTTTCTCTTTACAAACAAAAGCACAAAGAAAAGAGCTATAAAAAGAACTACAAAAGATACTCTTGAAACAGTCCAAAAAAGAACTAGTCCGCCTAAGGCTATGGCCCCCGCAAGCGCTATTTTTATTAGCCAATTCTTAAATCCAAAAAATAGGCTTGCTAATATTGAAATAACAAGCACGAGATACGCCGCAAAATCATAGTGTCCGGCAAAAGTAGATGGGACACGAGAAAGAGAGGAGAGTTGTATTGGAATTCCCTTTGCGAATTCCTCGTTCATTGTGAGATATGCCGGAAGTCCAAAAAACTTTTGCCCTATACCATATAAGGAAACCGCTATAAGAGTTCCTACGAGTGCTACAATTACAAACTTGAGGAATTCTTTATCGCGAATTGAACTATATGCAACAAAAAACAAACTCATATACTCTATGTGTCGCAAATATGCAAGATATGCTACGTTAGGAAACACGTTTGCGGTTGTAGGAAAAATTAACACTATTCCGTGAATTGTTGCGATTGCGCCAATTAGCCAAAAGATGAGAATCGGAACCGTCAAAGGGGTTCTAAGAGTAATTTTTTTTCGAAATAACAATGCTATCCATAAAAGCAAGGTGAGAAGCACAACAAAATCCTCTCCCCTAACATAAACCCAGGTATTTTTGACATCAAGAATTGGTATCTTGGGATACAAGGGAATGAACGCCAATAGGAATAATGTCAAAATAAATAAAACATTGTCAGAAATCCATGTGATAATTTTTTTCATGATTTTCAATCTTAGGTCTTAAGTCTTAAAAGCTTCGAATAAGTAACGGTTAAGTATTTATTATTTATGATTTTACCTAAAAGTACAAGAACGGAGCTCTTCGCTTGAAGGAGAAGTTTTATTGAGTTATATGAAAAAGGAGTGCCATGCTTTTTATGAAAATAAAGCAAGCCTCGATAAATATTTTCGATGGCAAAGCTGCGATTTGAGCTCCCGTGACTCTCATGGATAACTTCGATAGACGGGTCGAATAAAACTTTTAATTCCTCTTTCTTAACCCTAAAACAAAACTCCATATCCTCAATATACATAAAGAAGTTTTCATCAAATCCGCCAAGTCTTTCAAACAGATCGCGACGAACAGCCATAAATCCACCGCTTACAAAATCAACTTCGCATCGCTTGTTCGGTGAAAATCTAACACCTAATGCTTCGTCTAGTCCTAAGGTCGTAAGAAATACTTCGGAAGTTTTTAAAAATCTTCCCGCCGATTTTTCGGAACTTCCATCTTTAGTCAAAATTTTCCCACCAATCACCCCAATTTTATCATCGCCCTCAAAAAGCGAAACAAAATTATTAACCGAACCGCTGTTCCATTCGGCGTCAGGATTGATAAACAAAAGGTACTCTCCTTTCGCCTCTCTCGCACCCATATTGATTCCCCTCGAAAAGCCCACATTTTCTTTGTTTTCGATAATTTTGAATTTTGTCCGCCAATTGGCGGATTGACTTTTGCTTGTCCCGAGCGGAGTCGAGGGAAGTTTTGAGTTTTGAATTAACCTTACTGTTCCATCCTCCGAATTATTATCAACCACAATTATTTCGTAATTCGAATCTTTATTAAACTTAACGATACTCTCAAGAAGCTTCTCGATATATTTTTCGGAGTTATATGTAAGAACAATAATGGAGACTTTCGGCATATTTTAACATTATTCCAACTGAAGCTTCATACTTAATACTTTATACATAATACTTTATACTTACCTAAACCATGCTGCCCTACCTATTTTATAAGAGGGATTTTTAATTTTTCGCTCCCCTATTACCTTAGCCGGCACACCGCCGACGATTTCGAATTCACCAACGTCTTTCGTAACTACCGCTCCCGCGGCTACAACTGCACCCTTTCCAATTTTTACTCCCGGCAAAATTATTGCGCGAGGTCCAATAAATACGTAGTCTCTAATTTCAACCGGGGCAATTACTGCTTTAAACTCAGGATCATTAATATCGTGTTCCGCATTATAGATCATTACTTCACTTGCAATATCTACATGATCACCAATAATTAATTTATCTCGACCGTCTAAAACAGCATTTTCCCCTATAATTGAACCTTGACCAATTGAAATTTTGCTCGCATCATAGAAGACGGCACCCATATGTAAAGTTGAACCTTTACCGATTTTCATTCCTTGAATTCCGTAGAAGAATCTTCTTATGTGATGGCTTGGGATACATCCAACATACCTTAGTAACATATTATCTAATTCAAGCAATATTGCCCTCAATCTTCTGATTATTTTATTGAACATATTTTAGTATTAAGTATTTAGTATAAAGTATTAAGTATTTGATTTCCCTTTATACTTACTTCTTCATACTTCATACTCATTTTGCTGCTTCCTCTAATACTTCCAGCACTTGCTTCGCGCTCTTTTCCCATGAGAATTTTTTAACCTGCTCAAAGCCCTCTTTTTTCATTTTAGCCCGAAGGCTTTCATCTGACAAAACCTTCTCTATTTTTTCAGCAATATCTGATACATTCCCCGGATCAAAATAGACAGCAGCATTTTCTCCTGCTTCAGGGAGAGAGGAAACATTACTTGTTAAAACCGGACATCCGTATTTCATTGCTTCTAGGATTGGCAGTCCGAATCCTTCATAAAGGCTTGGTAATACAAAAGCTTCTGCGTTCTCATAAAATGTAGGAAGCTCTTCGTCTGTAACAGTCTCTAAAAACTTAACTTGGCCCGCGACCCCATACTTTTCAGGTGCTTCCAAGATCTCTTTATACTGCCACCCCCTCCTTCCTATTATTAATAGCTTCATGTCCGAAGCTTTAAGCCTTGAGAATGCCTCAATTAGCCGCACTATATTTTTTCTTGGTTGTAGTGTTCCAACGAAGAGAAGGTATGGTTCTCCAACGGAATATTTTTCAAATAATTCTTTCTTTGACATTTTAGATTTCCCTGGCTCTTTAATTCCAAGCTTAATAGCAACAACTTTAGCCTCAGGGACCCTGTATTCCTTGATTATATCATTCTTAGAGGAATTACTAATTGCAATAATCTTTTTGGAGCTTCTTATAGAATATGTCCCCCAAAGGTTAAGCTTAATTAAGTCTTTCTTTTTAAATAGTTCAGGGAAGTGTTTATAAGAAATATCTAATATTGAAATTACTTGAGGACATGAAACAAATATTGGACCATAATGGGTTGGGGAAAAAAACACGTCGAATTTTTGTTTGCGAATCGCAGGATTTAGTGCAAAAATTGTCCAAAGGGGTTTAATCGGCAATACAATATATTCCCAACCTTCGCGCTCTTTTGGCAGATCAGACGTTGGATTAGTTGGTAGATAGATAACATATTCGTTTTTCTTATCAATCTTGTTTAATTCGCATAACCACTGAAATGCGACCTCAGAACTACCAACGCGGTTTGGTAATCCTTCCGAATTATATCCAAACCTGGGAATGACTGCTTCAAAACCATTGATTCCAATCTTCATAGTTTTATTAAAGCGTTAACGCGTTCAAGTGTTAACGGGTTGTAAATTCTTTATTTTTCCTTTTCGACAAAAGATAACTAATAAATTTACCAATTTTGAGTGAAAGCATGTCAAGCTTGGCTAAAACATCTTTAAATTCGGCTTCACTAATATAATTTAGCCTCCATGCGATTATTAATTGAGTTTTCACCTCTCCGGTAGAACCTTTCGCTATTCGTAAGAATCGAATGAAATCGTTATTATTGTTCATCTCGAATCCTTCAGCAATGTTAGAAACAATGGAAACAACAGCACGTCTTACCTGATCTCTTAAACCAAAATCTCGAGTAAATTTAACACCATTCGAAAGCTTGTAGACTAAGATTACAAGGTCGATTGCTAACTGCCATATTTCTAGGTCTTGAAACTTAGTAATTTTCATAACGCTTTAACTATTTAACCCGTTAACTCGTTAACTGTTGAGATTCCTGGATACACCACATGTACTCTACTTTCGTCTATTCCCAGAATCTCAACTGCATCTTTTTTGCTCGATTTGGAAATGCAAAACACAATATCGGACTCTTTTTTTACCCATTTTAATTTTCTCTTTTGGACTGAAACAATTTTTTGATCGGTTTCCTCAGGGTATTTATATACAATAAGATCATAAATAATTGTCGCCTTTTTTGCGCGTCTTGCTGGCGGCTCAGTCCAATCAGAAGTTATAAACCAATCTACATCCCCTACAAACCACTCAATCGGAAAAATATGTAGTTTGTTCCACAACAAGTCGAGAACCAACGGCGGGAATTTAAATCTCTTTAATTTAACCTTCGAATTGGAAATTTGATCCGCCATTTTGGCGGATGAAATTGGAAATTTTCTTCTCAATGATGAGAAGAACAACACGTATTCGTGCTTATCATTTCTTACCATTTCCCGCACCAAATTAGAAAGATAATTCGAGACACCAGTATTACCATACGCAATCTGGCTCACATCAATCCCAATGGTCATTTCTATATTATAATGCTTAAATAGGCGGGGGACAAATTAACGGTTGCGGTTTTGGATTAAATAAATGATGATCGCCGCAAGGAAAAATGCGGCGCCATAATAGGTAAGCCTTTGGGCGGTAAAGAAAACCCAAAAAGCAAAAAGTGGGATAGAAAGTATCAGGCTTGTTATTCCGGCCCAGACAAACCACTCGGGCTTTTTCTGTAATATAAGTCCGATGAGCACGGCTAAGAAAATTAAATCCTGCAATTTCATCTTTTTTTGTAACCTCGAATTAAAAATAAAATTATGGAAGCCAGAGTTATCCCGCTAATTATTAATCCTATATTGACCCACTTTTGCGGTTCGTAATAAACATCTAACCTATAATCTCCGTCTTTGGGGAGTATAAAACTATTCAGTCCGTCTTGATACTTTATACTTGATACTTTATACTTGATACTTGTATTCTCTGCTATCCAGTTTTGATCGTACCCTTCGGCAAAAACTATTCTGTCATTTATTTCTGCATTTTTAATGTTAAGTTTATATCTTGTTGGATTTATAAATTTGTAATCAATTTGCAGATTATCGTTTGGACTCGAAAAACGATCCTTCATGTTCGGGGTTTCAAATACTACAATCTTTCCAAATGTTTCGGATTTTCTAAGCCACGAAATGTCTTCAAGCGCCGAAATTGCTTCTTGATATTTCTTATTGTCATATTTTCGATCCTCCAGAAATAGCTCCCCTTCAGAATCTTCAGGCACAATTACATACTTAATGGACCAATCTTCAAGTGATTGCTGCGACCCTTCTTTTTGTAACTCCTGAACCATTCCGGACGCGCTTGCCGATTTTAAAAGCTCGCGTCTTCCGATGGCAGGATTTAAATCCGAGAAATATCCAAACCTCTGCCACTCGGGGATCCAGAGAGTTCTAAAGAATTGTTTTTGATCAACTATAAAATCCTTAAATTGAACATAGCTTTGCGGAACTACCCGAACTTTCAGTAAATTATTTGTTAAAAATAATTCTCTGAGGGTAAAGCCCCAAAAAACAACGAACAAAATAACTATTAAACTGGCACGATTTTTAAATTTTTCGGAAATTTTAAACAAAACATATGGAATAAGAATCGAATATGATAATGCTACGAATGTGAAAAACTTTGTTGGATCACGAAATACTGAAAACCCCGGTATGTTTTCGAATAAATACATGAACGCCTCTCCAAACGGTTCATTTACTCCTTTTCCTAAAAACGCACCAATCAAACCTAGGATAGCAAAAAATAAAATTGTTTTGTTTATTTTGAACAGCAAACTGCTAAATGCAATGATTGGGAGTAGTAAAAACTCCGGACGCATAAAGTACGTTTTACCAAAGATATTCTCGGGCCAATTAGGATGAAGAAGGGAGAAACTGTTTTCAAAAAGTGCAAAACTGAAAAATTTAACTCCAGGAATAGAATCAAACCCTGGCGGAATTATGTTTGACTTAAATAAAATCAATGGCAACAACCAGAAAGAATGCAAGAGAGAGGTTATAATTGTCGGAATTACAACTATAAATGGCAACTCGGAAAGTTTGAGCCTTGTTCGAATAAAATAATAAAGAGTCAATATCATCAAGGTAAGAAAGGCAAATCTCGGATCGAAGAGTACTTCTACCGAAAAAACTAAAGCAAACGATATAGAAAAATAATAATTTGGCTTTTTAAGTAATTTATAAAAAAGCAAAAAAACAAATGGAATGAGAGCATAGGCAAATGCAACGCCTATCTGTCCTCCCAAAAAAATTGACAGAAAGTAAGTATTTGTCGTGTAAATCATTCCTGCGAGCGCAGCGAATAAGTTATTTTTGTTAATAATTATTCGAAAAAGAAAAAAAGCTGATAGGAAAGAGATTAATAAAATTGGAATAATCCAAAAAATAATACTTATTAAGTTCCATGAAAGACCAAAATAGGATAAAGAGGCCGTGAGATTTAAATAGCTTGTAATCCAAAGTGTATTTGCGTCCGGTATTCCTAGGCCCGTATTAAGGCTTGAGTCCCAAGCATATGGAACATGTGCAAAAAATTTTATATTTTCGGGCCAAAAAAACCTCCAATCCCCACCCAATAAAAATTCCATGTTAATTTATAATTTAGTAGCAAAAATATGTATCTGGTAAAAACCCTTTCCTTGGTATTCTGATTTTACAAGACGCTCGAGAAAAAGAAAATTAATATTCCTACCAAATAAGTGTTTCGCCAATAAGTTAATATTTTCGCGAATCAATGCCCACAGTCCCCCCGAGTAAATTGTTTTTCCTATCCTAAACCCCGTGCGGTTCATTAAACCATGTAATTGTTTTTGGGAGTAGTGCCGATGACCTAGTAAAAAATATGCAGGATCAAGTAGTATTGAAACCGGATGGTTTGTCACCGTACCTAAAGCAAATAATCCTCCTTTTCTCAGAACTCTTGCAGCTT
Organism: Candidatus Roizmanbacteria bacterium RIFCSPLOWO2_01_FULL_35_13; assembly: GCA_001789635.1. GTDB lineage: Bacteria > Patescibacteriota > Microgenomatia > UBA1406 > GWC2-37-13 > 2-01-FULL-40-13. The sequence continues at coordinate 10,022 of MGAF01000042.1, forward strand.
CTCGCAAGGCACGAACTTCGGTATTCGGTGGAATGTGCTCGATGACATCCCACATAGTAACTACATCAAAGTAATTTTTTTTATATGGGAGCTTTAACGCTGTACCAACAACAAAGTCCCCCCTTCTGTGTGCATTTGCGAACTTAATTGCTGATTTATCAGGATCAATACCATACGTTTTTGCATCTTTTTCTATTAAGGATAAAAACTGTCCAGTCCAACATCCTATATCTAATATCTTTTTGCCTTTTAAAGACGTTTTTAGAAGACTTCCTTCAAATCTATGGTGAATATCTGGTATATAGTCAAAATTATAATTAACGGAACGTTTGAGCATTTATAAACTTTCTTACTCCTTCACGTAAATCTACTGAAGGTTTAAACGAAAACTCTTTACTAATCCTTTCGATATCAAGAACTATTCTTTCTACGTCAATAGGTCTTCTCTCCTTTAACCTTACTTTTAACTTTAACCTTGTCTCTTCCTCAATAATATTAAGAAGTTCTTTTATGGATACACCTACTCCGCTTCCAATGTTGTATATCTTATTTTGATGGTTCTTATCAAAATTATTTGCAATAAAATCTACAACATCTTTAACATAAATGTAATCTCTTACACTGTTGCCGTATATATCCAGCACTTCATTCTTTACGGCTTTTGTTAGAACAGCGGGAATTATTCCCTGAAGTCTTTTAAATTTCTGTCTCTCCCCATAAACATTCGAAATCCTATAGATAACATAGTCTAATTTATAATTCACCCAGTAGCAATATAGAAATTTTTCAATGGCTACTTTAGTTACTGCGTGAGGAGATAGTGGATTTAGAAAATCATTTTCCTTCGCATTTTTATTACCTAAATTTCCATATACGGATCCCCCTGAAGAAGGGAAAATAACTTTTCTTATATTATTTTTTTGACAAATCTCCAAAAGCCGAACAGTAGGTAGTAAATGAAGTTTTATTTCATCTTCACTATGCAAGTATGATGAAGCGGGAGTGCTTGAGGCAATAAAATCAAACACATAAGTCCCACCTTTGACAGCTTTCTCAACCTCATTTCTGTTATTAAAATCACCGTAAGCAATAGAATGTAGTTTTTTTGGGGTTTTAAGATTTTTTGTCTTTTCCTTATTTCTTACAAATACTCTAACCTGCATTCCTCTCTCTAGCAAGGACTCCACTAAGTGGCTGCCAATAAACCCATTCGCACCCAAGACTACACAAAGATCATTCATGAATATATAGCTAAGGGCTCGTCCGTAAATAACTTCATAGTTATTTACGGTTACGGCCCTTTGTGCCGCGGTCATAACTGTTCAACTTATTAATGAACGCGGCCTAAGTGTTTTTTTATTTTATCACAAGGTGGTTTTAATATATAATCATATAGGTCAATTTTATGAAGAAATATTTACCCAAAATTTCTTTTGTTATCCCTACTCTTAATGATGCACCTCGGCTTCTCCGCTGTCTTACTTCCATAGAAAAGCAAGATTATCCGAAAAATAAAATTGAGATTGTAGTTATAGATGATAAGTCTCGCGATAACACCTTGAAAATAGCAAAATCGTTTAAAGCGAAAATTCTTATTAATGGAAAAAAAGATCTTTATCGTAGTCTTACCATGGGTTTTCATGTGGCGACTGGAGAATTGGCCTACCAAATAGATCAGGATGTAGAACTACGGGATAAGACTTTTATAAGAAAAATGATCAAGCCTCTTATGGATGACGAGGCTGTCACGGCTAGTTTCACGAGATATTATCCCAATAAAAATCAGTCATGGGTCTCAAGATTTCTTTCATACGATCCTATTCAAAGAGACCCAATCTATGAATATTTTTCACCTTCTTTAGATAAACTTATTATAAAAAAATCCGATGAATATATTGTATGTGATTACTCATCGAAAAAAATCCCACCATTCACTATGATGATGTATAGAATGAAATCATTAAAAGAAAATCCGCTGTGGAATAACGAAAGATTTTTTGATCATGAAACAGTTATGGCAATGATTGAAACAGGATACACAAAATACGCATATGTTCCAACCGCCGGCCTTTATCACGATCACGCGGATAACCTGCTACATTTAATAAGAAAAAGGGTAAGAAACCTTAAAAATCACTATTTGATAGAAGATTCTCCTTATAAATATACTTGGTTTGACACAGGGAGTTTCTTGGGAATAATTAAAATCATAATCTGGATTATCTATGCAAACTTAATAATCCCAGAGACAATCAGAGGTTTTTTTCGATTCTTAAAATTTCACGATCCAGTATTATTGATGCAACCAATTATCTCAATCACAATTACAGATGTATTACTTTTCAACTTTCTCATTCTTCGTGAGGGCAGACAATTTTTAATAAAATCCTTTAGAAGACTTTACACTTTCTAATTCTTTTTTTCATTATATGGGTAGAATAATAGTAGTAGCGAAAATCGCATAGGCTACCGTTTTAAATCTTTAATCAATAATCCTTTAATGAAAGCAGAACCATAAAAAATATGTGTTGCAATAACACCGATTGCTGCAAAAAAAGAATTTAATATTGGGCCCTTATATATGACAGAGCTCCAGGCGAGAATAAAAAATAATAAAAGCAATGATATAAAAATCATTCTTATCTGAGAATTGAATAAAGAAAAAAATAACAAAAGGAAAAATCCTAAAGAAAGTGATAAAGGAATAAAATACCAAAAGTATGCGGAAGTTTCGGGGAAACGCTTGGCAAAGTAACCGCGGTGCTTACCAACATTGGCAATCTGCTTTAGATAGTCGATAAACAAAGGTCGTCTATGATGGTACACCACCACTTTCGGGCTATATAAAATTTTATATCCAGCCTTAATAAGCTTCAAGCAAAGAAAAGTGTCTTCTCCTCCATAGAAATAGCTTCCATAACCTCCAACTTTTTTTAAAAGATCAGCCCTTACAAGAAGGTTGTAAGCTGGATAATCAACCACAAATTTCCTTTTTCCCTTAACAAACCTGTATTGAGCAAGTCCTCCACAAAAAAATGAACTATAAACAAGCCCTGTTGTCTGCTCCCAAAAATCATCCTCGGGTGGAGTTAAGCCTGGGCCACCCAGAGCTGAGATTTCGGGATCTTTAAATTCCCAAGCAGCATTTTTTAACCAGTTGGAGTCAGGATAAGCGTCATCGTCTATAAAAGCGCATATTTTACCTTTTGCATATTTTAGTGCTAAGTCTCTTTTTTCTGCCGGCCCGGACTCTCTTTTATGAGTCAAAATAAGCTTAATATTTTTTTTTAATTTTGGCAGAGTAACCTTTTTGTCGCAAACAACAATAATTTCGAAATTGGAGTAATTCAGTTTATCGTATTTTTTCAAATCTTCAAAAAAACGATCATCAATTACATACAATGGAATAATAACCGAGATTTTAGGCTCTCTCATTTCTTTTTTATTTTTTTGCGATTATCATTATATCTCTTGCAAAAGACGGTTTTTTAGAAAAAATCCAATCCAATATGGAGTAGAAGAAACCTAAAAACTTTGGCATCTGAAATGAAAAAGGAATCCCCTCAATTTTCTCGATTTTAAACTTATAAAGCTTTAACATATCAATAAGTGATGACAAATTAAAGACTCTTATATGCCCTACTGCGTCTTTTTCAAACATAAATTTTTTAAGAAATCCCGCACCTAAGGTCTTATTGTATAAACTGACCTCGAAAAAAATAGGATAAATTCCAAAAGGAAAAATTAAACGGTTTAACCAAAAGGAAATATTAGGGGTAATTACTATAAAATATCCACCCTTTTTTAGAACTCTGAAGCTTTCTTTTAAAAAAACATCCGTGTTATAAATATGTTCTATTACTTGATTCGAAAATACTAAATCAAACACATTATCCTTAAAAGGAATGCCTTTGTTAAGATCTGCTTTGCGTGCTATTATTCCTTTTTTTTTAGCTAATTTAATCGAGGAAGAGGATATATCGAGGCCGTAAACTTGTGGATCTGTAATTGCTTTAACCTCGTAAGCCAAGCTACCTTCCCCGCACCCTAACTCCAATATTTTTTTAGGATTTATACGCCTTAGGTATTTCTCTAGGTATCTTACTCTAGTTTCCGCAAAACTTTTAAGCTGAGCAATCTCAGTTTCCTTGAGTTTTTTCTTTCTGTAATATTGACTTAATTCCACCTTCTAAACCCTCAAATAGGTTTCCTTCTCAACTCCCCATATGGAAAACTACTTAAATGCGAATTGATAAATTTGAATATATAACTTGAAAAGAAAAACAGAATTATATACAGGCTTATGTGTCTTGCTAAAAACAGCCTAAAGTTATTTGCTCCTTCAATTATCATTGTCTGAACTGGTACTATTTCATCAAAAATTGGTCTAATAGTTAAAATTCTTTTTTTCTCCTCCAATGTCAATTCTGGAAGAACAGTATTTTCGAAGAACTGGACTGCCTTTCTATACGATGGGAAAAGTTCGAATATTTCTTTCTCGCGCTTAGTATTGTCATAATTCAATTTTAAACAAGAACAGACTGTAACGGCAAAACGTACCTTTTTATTCAGTGCATGGAATGCTGCCAGTGCTATACTTCCTCCTGCGCTAAGTCCCATAACAGAGACCTCATGCTTTTTACTTACAAGTTCAACAATTCTATTCTCGACAATATTAATTTTATCTTCAAAATTTCGCTCTCCTTTTTTCCAATCTACGTTACATACAATAATCTTGAAATCATCTTTTGTAAAAACCTTAGTCCAAAACTTGAGAATTCTATCATAATTTCCTAATCCTGGGACCAAAAGTAAAATATGCATGGTTGACAACATGGAAAGTTTATCATAAATTTATCTTTATATCATGTCGTCCAAACTTGGATTTAAACTGGCGGTACTTATCTTGCTCTTTTTGATTCTTCTGTTTCCCAAAGCTTATGCAAATAATTCCTCTTACGTTTTAGTCGGAGACTCAATTATGCAAGGACAATTACCTGACAAGCTCCAAAAAACTGGAACTACAATAGAGAGGCGACTTGAACAGATAACATCAGAAGACTTTGAAAATAAAGCAGTTGGAGGAGTAACTACTGATGATGTAGCAAAACAGGTAATGAAAGTATATGAAAAAGGGTCAGCTAAAGTTGTTATTGCAAATGGAGGGTTAAATGATATTGGTGGAAATCAAACGAAAACCGTTTTTCTCAAAAATTGGAAGATAATTCTTGATCAAACAAAAATCCATGGAACACGATTGATTATATTATTGATAACTCCATGGACAAGGGGCCCAAATGACAGAATGACAAGAAGAGATGAATTTAATAAAGCTCTCGAAGATTTGGCTAATTCTTACCCCAACGCATCAATTGTCAATTCTGATCCTAAGGTAGGAGAAGAAAGGAGCGGTGGTCCGTCCGGTAATCATTGGAACATCAAAGAAAAGTATACATATGATGGAACTCACTTTACAAGTGAAGGATACACGATAATTGCTAATCTCATTGCAGATAAGCTAGAAAGAAAGACTGTGTCTAACATTAAATGTGATGCACTGTGTTTTCTCTCAAGGAAGTTAAAATCACTTCTCAGTCAGTTAGGGATTGGGTATTTTTAGCGGGTTCCTATTATTTTTGCAGGATTGCCCCCTACGATGGTGTATTCGGGGACATTTTTGGTCACAACAGCTCCTGCGCCCACTATTGACCCCCTACTCACTCTTACCTTCTTGAGAATAATTGCCTTATCTCCCATAAGGACGTCATCCTCAATTACAACAGGAGTTTTTTCGTAATGCAGATGCTGTAACTTCATAGGCCTACTTTTATTCTTGAACTCGTGATCGTTAGAGATTATGCTAACATTATTTCCTATCATTACATTATCCCCAATTTTAATTCCGGATCCTGCGTAAAAGTTACATTGTTTTCCAATAAGCACGTTGTCCCCTATCTTAAGTCTTTGAACATCCTGCATCAGAAAGGAAGTAAAAATCTCTAAGTTTTTTCCGTAACTTGCTCCCCTGACTCTAAGTGCCAGTCTGTTCTTTATATAGGTTAGATTAAAATATATTGTTTGCAAAAGTAGTAATATTTTAGACACGCAAATTCTTCCTTTCGCGACTAACTGTAATTAATACTGCTCCCAAAAGGAGAACAAAAATTACAAACCCAAAAAAATTACTAATACTTTCTTGGTGAAAAACAAGAAAAGGAAAAGAAATAACCAATAAAACAACTGTAATTATGATTAATCTCCTTGCGGTTAGGTACTTTAACAGCAAGAAATATCCCAGAATTAATGTTATGAAAAAAACATAAATATAGAAATCTCTTATTAAATTCAGATATGGGAAGCCTTTAAGAGATAAAAATATTTGAAAGACCAGAACGAGGGTTATTAGAGCAATACTGTTTGATCTTATAAAACTTAGAATATTATTTATTATCTTTTTTTTATCCATAGGTAATACAATGACCCAAATATTATAGCAAGAAAGCTTGCGGCAGTTATAACCGCACCTATCATATATAGTCTTTGGGGGGAATAATACAGGTTTAATTTTCGCGGGTCTCCTGTAATTTTCCAGGCATTCATTAAACCAGCATGCTGAAAGTGGTCTTTTTTATCGAAAGACATGCAACCTTGATTGTTTTCGCAGACCTTCCAATATTTTGCGAAGGAGTCTCTAAATATAAGATAGAAAGACTTTTCTTCGTCCTTGGCTTTTTTATCTTTAAGATTAATTGAATATGAAACAGGATCGATTCTCGCAAAACTGGCTATCTTGTTTTCGCCGTCAAAATCTTTTTGCTTGGCATGAAGAACCATAACCGGAACGGAGATTTTGTAGACAAAAATGTTTGCAACTTCAGAAACAACCTGGCCGGGAAGGTTAGGCTGCCCCTTAATCTCTGTTAAGGAGTAGATTTCGCGAAAACCTTTAAAGTTATTGCAGAAATTAATTATCGTTGTTGAAGATTTGGGGTTTATTATACTTGAATATGTTGTCCAACTTCGACTATTTTGAAGCAAAGAACCTTTAATAGTAAGAGGCGAGATTAACTCTCCGACTTCAGATAAATAATAACCGACGCGACTCATATCTGTCATGTTCCTATAGGAGAAAATAACTAAATACTCTGCGTCCTCTCTGGTACTAAGATTACCAACTGGTATATTAAAACATTGTCCGTGGCTATTAGTAGTAAAAGAATAGGTGCCTCCTGAAACAAGCATCCCTGAGTTGTCTTTGGGAAGAATAGGTTTTACTCCGGCAATTAAGTTATTTGTTGTGCCATCATAAAGCCTAACCGCTGCATCTCCTTTTGGAATATCAACATCGCCGTAAAAAAGCCATCCTTCCTGCTCTCTTATTGGTGAGAGTTTAGATGAAGGCTCGTTACTGAAAATTATGTTTGTTAATTTCGGATCTAGGGATGGATCGGAAAGACTGTCCCTTTTTACGTAAAGCTGGTATTTACCAGGCTTAGGCGACTCAATAGAATAATTTTTATTTAAGGGGTCATCACTTCTCCAAAGTTTCTTTGCAGATATCTCAAGTATCTTACCTATCTCTATATATATGCTTCCAAACTGCTCTCTTTGAGGCTGATTTATTAGACCATTGTCGTAGAGATCCTCAACAATACCGGATTGCTGGATAAGATTATGGGAGATATTCTCAGCAATACTATTTTCATTCTCCAAAGGCCATTGTCGATCACTCAAAAACTTGCGAAATTCTGTTATTATGGATAGGTACCGATCGAGCGTTGATTGAACATAGTCAGTCTTCTTTTGAGAATTAAGCATCCAATTAAGCTCCATTACACGCCTGCTAGATGTAGTAATGTAAAAATTGACCATAGAGGGAAAATCATTTGATTTATTCCTAACCTTCTCTTCATTAAATTCCACCCAATAGTACAATAATGAACCCGGTAAAAGGGTTGGGTTATAAACAAATGATTTTTCGGTCTTTACCAGGTCGCAACGATTACATTTGGGCACTAGGAAAATATCATTTGCTTGATTTGCAAAGTAGCCATTGTTCTTATCTTTATCATCATTGTAAATCGCAAATTGGGAATCAAAATAGGGAAAAGAGAGCGCTCCGGCTAAATCTCCCCTCACATATTCTAATTTTTCACCTACCGATATCCTTTCGTTTTCACCTCCATCAAGATAATTATAAACTTGCCACTGACCAAACGTTTTTTCTAGAGAAAAATGGGAATTGTTCTTAAGAATTTGCTCATAAAGCGCGGGGTCGGTCGTGAGCCATAAAGGATGGTTCCAGTCAAAATCTTTTTGCAAAAGGATCTTTTTTATGCCAAAGATTTTTGCTATATTGCGGAATTTTCTCATGTCGTCTCTTTTTAGAGCAAGATATGCTTCTTCTATTAAACGATCGCCTGTCCCTCCGGTATTGTTCTGGATAAAAGAACCCTTTGCCAACGTACTTGTTATTGGTCCAAGACTCCAGTAGCCCCATGCATAACTAATGTACTTAGTATTTGGATTCAGTTCTGGAAAAACTAAATAACGCTCGCTTACGTTCTGTTCGTTTGCCCATTTGCCAAAATCAAAAACATATTGAGGCACTGTTATTCGAGTGGTTAAATTGCTACCTGGTTGACTAGAATAATCAAAAAATAATCCATTAAGAGCTGGGTAGTGATAAAGTATATATAAAATAAGAAATATAATTATGGATATGTATGGTAAAATATTTCTTTGACGAAGTTTCAGGCTGGTTTCAAGTTTTGAAAACAAGTGATCTAAACTAAAACCAATTAATAGTGCTATTGAGAACCAAAATGGGTAGTCAAACTTATAATAAGCACTTCTAAAAATGGCAAACCCAGGAAGATAGAGCGTTAAGAAATTAAATATAAAACTAAATTGAGACCGAGTTCCCGAAGCAAAAATTAAAGAAATAAGAGAAATAAACAATAACAAATAAAGATAGAATTTATCTCTTCCTTTCCTTGCAAATATAAACGCGAAGGAAAAGAGGAGAGGGTAAGCTAAGCTTCCCATTATTAGAATAGGATTGTTTAAAAAATTTTGAGCGTATGGGTGGAACTGGTTAAGATACCACTCGGGTATCCCTTGTCCTCTGAGAAGGTTCATAAATGTTGACCCCAAGGAAAGATACATTGTCCATGAAAGCGCACCTTCTGCTCCGCCGACGGCTGCTAAATTGTTGCTGTATGAAGTTGTAAGAAATTGAAAGTATGGGATTATCCAGAAGGCGTTAAGAAGTAGATAAATAATGGCTGTAGAAAAAAGAAATTTAATTGTCCTCAATATTACCTTCTTCTCAAGATAGACGGCGTTGACATAGGTTACTATAGCGATAATTGAAATAAATATTCCGCCATAAAGAGGAAGACTACTCCCGCCGTTAAAAACGCTGAGTATTAGCGCACTTATGAGAACGCTTTTTTTGAAACTTTCTTTACCTATAATATAGGCAATAAAATAATAAACAAAAATCGGAAAAGCGGCATAAAGTGAGAATTTGGTTCTTTCCGCAACTAACCATCCCTGCAGTAGATAAAAATTTAACATGTAAATAATAGCTGCAATAATGGGAAGATATCTTTTTTCTGGCCAAAACTTACGTGCTGCAATGTACATTGTTATGCCTGGTAAAGTGAACCAAAAAATAAATTGTATTTTTTCTTGATATTGCAAAGAAAATCCTATCTTTGTTATGAGTGCCTCTATGCCGTGGATCAAAATTGCTCCCATGAGCCCCGTGTTTAAATCGACGCCCAATCCAAAATGTTGTGACCAAAGGTAAAGCCTATCTACGAAATGCGCAATGGGATCAAATGGCAAACCTGAATCGTGGCCTAATATTATTTGATTATCACGGAACCACAAAAGAGGAAGTAAGCCTAGAGCGAAGATAATTAAAAAATCAATTAATAATCTCTTTTTCATTATTTCCTAGCAAAAATAAAAACTGGCGAGATAATATAAGGTGACCCAGTCTTAAAAGGCAGAACTATACTAAAACGCCAGTGAAATCTATATAGATAAGGAACAACTGTCGCGCGCTTAACGATTATATCATGAAAGCCGGCTTGGGTTAGAATTTCTTTCCATTTGCTTGGACTTTTAATATTTATATGGGAAGGGTCGGTTGAAATACCTGGAGTATCTGAGCAAGTTGAGAGAATGATAAATCCACCTTTCTTTAAACATCTGAAAGCGTTTTTAATGCCCAATTTCGGATTCTCTAAATGTTCAATAACATCAAAGGCAACAACTAAATCAAAGTTGCTTTTCTCTCTTAGGGGCTTTTCCATATCCTGAACTCGGAAATTAATATCTGGATATAATTTCTTATCTTTTTTTATCATGTAGGAAGATATATCTGTTCCCAACACATGGTGTCCCTCTTTTGATAAAAGTTTTGAAACGATTCCCGTAGCACATCCAAATTCAATAATTTCCTTTTTTTCACCACTCTTTATTGGAACAAATTTGTTAACATAGTTAAGAATTCCTTTAAACCAGTTTCTTAATTCCTTTTCTCTTGTTTTAGAAAAATCTCCGATTCCCTTATAGTATCCTTCAAAATAATCCCCTTCAAATTTGTATTTTCTCTTTTTCATTTTTCCGTCTTAAGAAAATTTTCCATCTCGCCTCTAATTTCCCAAGTTGTATTTTTAAGTTTTACCTTCTCTGCGTAATAGTAAAATGAATGTATATTCTCTCCGGAAAACAAACCTGAGGAAAGATCCTCAGCTAATTCTTTTTTAGATGTATAAAAGCCAAATCCCCTGCCGTCTGCATATTGGTATCCTTCAGGATTTCCCAAAAAAAGAGGCTTATCAAAGAAACTATCAGGTAGAGGACTTACATCATAATAAACTACTGTTAATGCTTGAGGAACACTGGTAAAGAAAGGTAGTCTTGGACCAAGTGCACTTTTACCGTCTGTCTCAAAATAAAAAACAGTTTTAGGAGGTAGCTTGGGGAGGTATTCTTTAAGTTGTCGCACTACCACTCTTGCGTCTGGTCTATAATTTTGCGTAAATTCTTTAAGGCCCAAATTGAAAACATATATGTTATTTATTAGCCAAAATATAAAAGCAATTAGAACAACAGTCGAAGTTTTTCGGATGTAGAAATTTTTGGAAACAAATTCTCCTATTCCAAAAATAAGAAACGGAAATATAATAGCAGCTCCAATCGAAGGACCGTAGTAATAGCGTGAATCAAAATAAAAGTCATACCCCCATCTTGGGAAGGAAAAAATGATCGCAACTAAAGGAAATGCGCTCAAAATAATAATTGCAAGACCTACTACTATAGGTTTTGCCTCGCTAATTTGTTTTCTTTTGATAAACCTAATAATTGAGCTTAAACAAAAAAAGATAACCGCCAAACTTACTAAATATATAATTACAAAGTTTCCCGAACCATATAAAAAGGCTAATTGGCCTATTGTGTTGCCGCCAGGGTCAACAGGTGAAACAATGGGTGTAATAAATTGAACAATAGAAAATACTGTCTGTCTTGGAAGAAATGAGGTGCCTATCATTCTTACTGGAAATGTTATGGCGCGAAACAAAACCTCTCTCGGTAAATTTGTGTAAATGGACAAATCCCTGCTCACAACCGTGTGCGTATCGGAAACTTTGGCTTGTTGTGTTTTAAGAGAGGATAATGAATAAATCCCGGGTAATAAGAAACGAAAGACTAAATAAACAATCAGTGACGCAACAAATATTTTTACCAAAAAACTTGATGGGAAAGTTCTTTTCTCAAAAAACGCAATGATAGGTAAAATAATAAAAAGTATAATTGAAGTTTCTTTTGTAGAAAGAGCAAGAAAAAGAAAAAGAACCGAAATATAAATAAACTTTTTCTTATTTCGCAAATATGCCAGCATAAAGAATATAATGCTTAAAAGAGAAAGAGTGACCGGCAAAACGCTTGTTTGATAGGTAGCCGCCCACGTAACAGCGTGCATCTGGACTGGAGACAAAGCAAAAAATAATCCTCCAAGAAACGCAAAGATTGGTCTACGCGAGATTAACAATTTTATAAGCATAAAAACTAGAAAACTATTTAGAGCATGCAGAGATAAGGAAATAAACGCATAGGGTACAAAATTAGTCCCAAAAAAGAGAGCATTCAAGAAGAATATTTCTTCGGCTAAAGGAACTATATGCTGCAATTGAGCTAAGCTTGGAGCATCTATGGTGCTATACTTAATTAATACTTTTAAAAACCCCCAAGGATCGTGAGTTAGTGGTAGATTAAGGGTGAACGCGTACCATTCATCAGCTTCAAAATAGGATTGAAATAATGTTCGGTAAAATAAAAAAACAAGAACAATAAAGAACAAAAATACAAGTTTATTATTAGTTAGAAAATAATTAAATTTTTCTTTCATTAAGTCTCCCTTAAGAATTTTTCACAATATATACCATATTAGAGAACTTTCTCAAGACTAAGATAGTTAAAGGTGCTCCAACAAAAAAAAGTAAAAGGCCTATTTTAAATGAATCGGGCTCGTATGTCATAGTAACTTTATGCGTGCCAGAAATTCTAATAGGAACAATTTGGACCATGCCGTCTCCGAGCAATATCGGAGTTTCCTCCCCGTCTACAAATGCCTTCCATCCCGGATAATAATTTTGACTAATGGCAAGGTACGTTGGATTTTCGTTTATAACCTCAAAGGAAATCTTGCCTCGCGTAATAGGGCCAATATTAAAAACCCTTGCTCTCTTATAATTTTGCTTCTCAGGTTGTGTGCTTATATAAGGAAACTTCTTTATCTTCATATCTGAATCATCATCTAAAAGGACAGTTTCTCTGCGATAATACAAACTATTTAATTTTTCTTTTATATCGTATCCATGGTAATTCTTAAAAGTTACCGCAAGACATAGGTTCTCCTGCAAGCATAGTTTTCCCAAATTACTGTCAAGTATTGTAGGGATTTTGCTATTGCTCTCAAGAATCCTCTTCTCTTTCGGAGAGGAGATTATATATGTTTTGAGAGGATCAGTGACGTACTTAAGAAAAAGGGCTCGCGATTTAATTGATACGTCGTCAAAATTGCCCGAGGTTACAAAAAAAATAGGATTCTCAACCTCATTAATAAAAGGGGAATAAGAATTCAATTTATAAATTTTTAGATCGCCATCTTTTGTAATTAGGGTAGCAGCATTATTTGGTATATCAAAGTCAGAATATTCGTCCTGCTCTACCTCATACCTTACGCTCCAAACTGAAAGTGTCTTATACTTAGCATTTAAAAATCGTTCATTTACACCTTTTGTAGATTGAGTAAGAGGATTAGGATAAAGAGTTATGGGCGCGATCTGCGGATAAGAGGAATTTAATGTAAATTGATTATTTAATAAGGATATATAAGGATGTCCATAAATTGAGGCAATGGCATTGTTATGCCAACGATAAAATTGCTTCGGGGAAGCAATATCATTTAGAAGAAAAGCCTTTTGTGGAGAGAAAACTTCATAAGCAAAATTACTAGCTTCATGTTTAATCGCAATTACGGTAGTCAACACTATTAAAAAAGCAGCTGAATATCCAAGAATTGATTGTTTTCTATCTCTGCTCTTTAAGAGATCGCCAAGAGCAAATGCCAAAATGAAAGGCACAGCAAAATACAACAGTAATACAAACCTACCGGGATAAAGATTATATTGAAAACCAGGCAAAAAATAATAGAATAATCTATACAGATTTAAAAAGGGAGCATATTTCCCCATCATACTCATTAATGAGATTATGCTTAGAATTAACAAAAACCATTCAAATAAGCCTTTTCTTTTGAAGAGAATAAAGTAAATAATCAAAACAGCCAATGCAAGGTATGTTGCGGATAAGATTTCCTGAATGTAGGACGGAACTAGATCTACACGTTGAATCCATGTGGAAGCATAATCTAAAATCATTTTTTTATCCAAACTATTCTGTTCCGCGTCATTAAGAGATAGTTGATTTCTCATAGAGTAGTCTTTATATTCCAATATAGGTACTAACCGTGGCGCGGAAAAAAATATTACAAGCCCAATGAATAGTACAAAGTAAATACCGAGAGTTAATATCTGCCTGAAAGAATCTCCCTGAAAAAATTTCTTTATTCCAACTAGTGCGAAAAATAATCCCACAGCAATTAAAGAGAAATGCACACCAAAAAGTGCACCTGAATATATAAGCATGGAGAAAGCAAGAGCTGCTCCGATAAGTATGTAGGCTTTACCCGTTTTTTCCCATTTCAACAAACAATAAAAGATTAACGGTAACCATGTAAGAGAAAAGATTTCAGCTGGATAACCATTATTTATATTTCCAAGAATATATCGGTTAAATAATGTCAAGGTCACAACGGGTAGAATTATGATGATATTTTTGGTGAACATCCTTAACAATAATGTCGTGAAGTATCCCAAAAGAAGTAAATGTACAAAAAAAATAAAACGCATACCCAATATTTGATCAGCAAAAACAAGGGCGGTGAAAAATGAAGGAAGATACAGTAACTGACTTTGGGGGTGCCCAATAAAAGAGTATCCGCCGGCGGAAAAATTATCCCAAAGAGGAAAAATTCCTCGCGCAAGATTTGTCTTGGTAACAAGATTGGGGTATGACCACTGATTCATAATCTCTCCGAGTATTACATTCTCTTTTCGCAGAAATGGATTTTGATAAACAAATAGAACTAGTACTCCTATTATTAAAAGGCAAAGCATGAATAATTGCATTTGCGTTAAGTTTTGGAATCTTTTCTTAACCCTGAGAGAAACAGATTCAATTTTTTTAATACTAGATATAAAAAGTTTATATTTTTTACTAACTGCATTTTTTTGAAAAAAGTATTTAGATTTTTTATTCAAAACTTTAAAGGACCTTTTAAAATTTACTCTAAGGCTTAGCAAAAACTTTAGAATTCGTACTCTTATAATTTTATTAACTTTTATTACAAGGGCTAGAAGAGCTGATAGAATAAAAGCTAACAGGATTTGCCAATTTCCTATTAAATTGGCATTTTGCGATGCATAAATTATTTTTTTAGAAATAAAAGAAAATAATATGCTAAAATTTTTAAGATCTTCTTTTGAATACTTATACACAAATGATGCTTGGGGTTTTTTAGAGCTTAAGCCAATACCGTTTTTAGTTGTGCCGGACTGGGATTCGACCTCAAAAATATATGTATTACCTCTAGAGCCTTTTATGGGGGGAAAGCCGAAAGTAAAATATTCATTCGGTTGAAATTGATTGGCATGATAACTGTTTTCATAATGCCATTTTTGTCCACCATCTTGTTTTATTCTAAAAGTTACGTTATCTGATACCTTTGCTGATAAGGGTACAAAGCGTATTAAAATAATACCTAGGTTATTATCGGTAGCAAGAAATTTACCTGTAATTTTTTCTCCTTTAATCAAATGCTCCCCTTTATAGGTTTTTTCAATATTCTCATGTTTTTCCTCAACTGCTGATAAAAATCCGAGAGAATAAAATCTATTTATTTTTGAAAAAAAATAAGGATATGAAATTATGATGAGGTAACCTACTGTAAGAAGCGTAAGAACGGTAAAGAGTAAGAGCACAAGCTTATCATTTGATATGAAAGCGCTAAATTCCTTTTTCATTAAATTTCCCTTCAGGATTAAAGAAAAAATGGGAATAATAATTCAAACTTGGATTGCGCTCGACTGAAGAAAAAAGAACCTCATCGCTAATCTTTCTTATATGGGATTGTATATATTTTCTTTTTTTAAGTATAGATGGAAGACTTGGAATCCAACCTAATACCCCCACTTGAGAGGCAAATGCCTGTTTGAACTTGCCCCGAAGAAAACTCATGAAAATAAGTATTTCACAAAGAGCAAAATGAATCGGTAAGATAAATAGGAGCTTTTTAAAACTCAGATTTTTGATATAAGATACAAACCTATTTCTAAACGATCTGAATATAACCACTTCGCTTTTCGTCATAACATTCATGTCTCCCCCGCCGTAGTGATAAACGACGCTTTTAGGAGTATAGATAATTTTCTTACCCGAAAGCAAAATCCTGTGGCAAAGATCTGATTCTTCAACATAGGTAACAAAACTTTCATCTATTCCTCCGAGATCAAGATAATCTTTCTTTTTCATAAGATAACAAGCTCCTTTTACTGAATAAATCGAAAGTTCTTTGTTGTATTTTTTTTCGGTTGCATTCTGAAAATATCCGTAGTGATATAAAAATCCAGTGAGAGTAAAAAAAGAACCGATAGAATCAATTGCATTTTTATCAACCATATTCCTTATTTGGGGTTGAACTGCTCCAATAGTTTTATCATTTTCTATTTTTTCAACAAGGGGCTCCAGAAAATTTGGAGTGACATTAGTATCATTATTCAAAAAAAGAATATATTTGCCTGTTGCCCTTTTGACTCCTAAATTGTTTGCTCCTGCGTATCCTCTGTTTTTTTTAATTTCTAAAACTTTGATATTAGGATATTTTTCTTTCAGGAATTCTGCACTGTCGTCTGTTGAACCATTATTCACGATCAAAACTTCAAGATTTTTATAGCTGACCTTTTTTAAAGTAGGAAGAAGCCCCTCGAGCCATTTCTTGCCATTGTAGTTAGGTATTAGTACGGTTACTTTGGATGTATTCATAAATTACAAGGTGCTAATATACCTTCCTATAGCATCCTGCCAGGGAGGAAGTGTAACTCCAAGTTTTGCTGCACTGGTATTTTTAAGCGCAGAGAACATAGGACGTCTTAAATCTCCCTCGCTCCGTCTGACAGGAATTATTTTTGTATTCTTATTTGATGCTCTAATTATTTCCATTGAAAATTCGGCAAGCGAACAATATCCTTCATTAACCAAGTGATAAATTCCAGAATTTGGTTTTTTTAATATAAGTCTTAAAGAGGCAATAGCCAGGTCTTTTGCA
>MGAF01000043.1 GCA_001789635.1 Candidatus Roizmanbacteria bacterium RIFCSPLOWO2_01_FULL_35_13
AAATAATTACCGCAAAGACTCTATTCCACTGGTGGCCTAGAGTTTAATCCTATAGACGATAACAAGTATTAACTAATTAAAAGGAAGTGATATAATCTATCGTATTCCTCCTTTAATGCTGGACTATTAAAATTTTCTGCTTTATATTGAAGGCCATATTGTTTTTTAAGCTGTCTATATTTATGACGTGTTTGAAAATAGTTTTTAGGTAGAGTTTTTGGTGTTTGTTTTTCTTGTTCTGCTGCAGCGGCTAACCATTTAGAAGGCTGTATTGGGGTAAGTTGTTCATATTCTCTTGGCTTTTTCCAATCGACTACTCGATTTCTAATTACTATTGCGCCAAATACTAACAATCCTATCCCAATGCACGAACCACAATAAGTTAAATACTCCCCAAAAGTTATAGGATCACCATCAGGATTTTGTAAAAATGTTTTTGCTTGCGGAGATAAAAATAATGATCCAGAAATTGCAGCTAATTCTAAATTAGATTTAATTGAATTTATCGATAGCTTACTCATTTTGCGAATTATACTATAAGCTAGGCCTGAAATCAAATTATATCAGAAGGGTTTGGCGAGAACTTCCCGACACTCCCTGACCGGGCCGGGGTGCTCAAAGATTTAACCAGCTCTCTCTTTAACAAAGAGATAATCTTTCTTTGCGACCGGGGTAAGAATTGTTTAAGATCCCTTTCGAGCCGGCCTTCAGAATAGAGCTCTATTCTTTTTAAAATTTTCTCCCTGTTAAATATCGCTCCTCTTTCCTTTAATTTTTTTCTTAATAATTTTTCATCAATCCCGATTTTCCTTTGTAATAAAAACCAGACGTCAAAAAAATCCCTGCCTTTTGCGCGTGTAAATAGAGCGCAGAGTTTTTCTGCCAGAATCTCATTCTCTGACAGATGATTTATCAGCGGAAAAAAAATAACAGGAAATTTTGAAACCAAAGGCGAGACGGAAACTTCTTCAACCTTTTTTACAATATTGAAGTCCAGCCTTATCACCAAAGGATACTTAAATTCCTCCGGCTTATACTTAAGCCGAAATCGGCAACCATTCTTTCCGAGATATAACAGAGAAATGCTTGCCTCCCGCAATTCTAATCGGATTGCCCTTTCAAGTTTTATTATTAATTCTTTTATCTCTGCCTTAGCCAGCAAAGTAGAAAAGTCGAGGTCTTCGGAAAATCGGGTTGATCCAAATAAAAGCCTTACGGCAGTCCCACCTTTAAAATAAATTCTGTCTGCCTCTTTCTCCTTATAAAGATAGCTCAAAAATAAAATCTGCAGGTACTCGCGCATGACGGTAAAGTTATCTATCTGAAAATAACTCGCCAGATCGTCTATCTGATTTTTAGTAATCATAATTCAACTCCTGAAGAATTTTTAACATTTTACTGCTGTTAAATTTTTTTCCGTAATAGATTAGTTTCTTTTTATCAATTTCTTTCAGATCTAATTCGTCCCAATCTAACGATCTCAATCCTTTAGTTTGAAAATATAGCAAATCCAGCAGGGCTTTTTCTTTTTCGGCTAACAAAAAATCTTCCTTTTTTTCATAACCCCAGAAAAGATCTTGATCTATATGACTGTAAGTATATTCTTTTTGGCCAATCATAAACTCCCGCGATTTTTTAGTCGTGAGAGATGTTATTTTATAGGGGAATCCCGTAATTATCCCGTAAAAGGATAGGGCTGACTCAAGCGATATATATGAGGGTCTGAATAAAAAATTACCTATGCTGAAATCATTAACCCGATTAAGAATAAACAGATACTTTCCCTTAATAAGTTTTTTGACTATGCCTTTTTTTTCTAAACGCTGAATTTTCTTATAAAGAGTATTTTGATTGCCAATATTAAAAAGCCTGCCAAAATCCAGCAAAGAAAAAAGAGATATGTTTTTCTCTTTAAAAGCCTTGATGATATCGGTCGAAGAGTATGATTCCATAATTAGGACAATTATATACTAATTCTATAATCGTGTCAAATAGCTGTTACGCTTTATTTTCAGCAGGCAGGATTTTTTGCTTTACACCTGTCAGGCGTAGTGGAGACTTATGAACTCTAACTAAATTAATTTTCTTAAGCCAATAGATGCAGAAGCTCTTTGAAGGCTGTCTCAACAGGTAATATCTCAATCTCTCCTTCACTCATTCTTCTTTTTCCTCCATAAATAAAGTAGCTTTTGGCTGATGGATAATCCTTAAGAAAAGTTTTTAATCCCTTTAACATTCCCGATTTTATTTTTCCTGTTCGCTTTATCTCAAATATCCTAAGGCCTTTTTGTCCGTAACAGATAAAGTCGACTTCTGCGCCCTCTGCAGTCCGGTAATAATAAATTTTATAACCCAGATTATAATAATCATTTACAGCTGACAACTCCTGGAATAATAAAGTCTCAAGAGCTGCACCTTCAATCATCTCAGGCATGTCCAAAGGCCCCATGGGACGCAGTGTCCGATAAACTCCCACGTCAAAAAAATAAAACTTAGGATGGGCAATCAGTTTTCTTTTAGCTTTTCTGGCAAAAGGATAAATTCTGTATCCAATCAGCAGATCCTCCAATATTGAGAAGTAATTCTCTACTACCTTTCTTTCAATTGCAGCCTCACGGGCAATAGCAGACACATTTAAAACCGACCCTTGAGAAAAGCTTGCAGTCTCCAAAAATCTGGTAAATGCTCCTAAATTACGGGTTAGCCCCTCCTGTTTGATCTCCTCTTGAAGATAGGTTGCTACATAAGTTTCCAGATATTTTTTTTTATCAGGTTCTTTATAAATGGAAGGAAGGTTGCCATACAAAAAAGAATCATCAAGGTTAAAGTCTTTGTTTAACTCAATCGCAGTTAACGGATGCATATGATAAGTCAAGGCGCGGCCTGCTAAAAGATTAGGGCCTTTCTTTTTTAGTTTTCTGGCAGATGAGCCGGTAAGAACAAATTTTAAATTTTTGCTTTCTATCAATCTGTGTATTTCGTTAAGCAGTTCGGGAATTCTTTGCACCTCGTCAATTACTATCCAATTACTAAATCCTTTTGGGATAAAGTTGATTAATCTCCCCGGATTGGCTAGAAGATCATTAAAGAGTTCCGCCTCTAACAGATCAAGATATAAGGCATCCGGAAATGTAGCTTTAACCCATGTAGTCTTGCCGGTTGCTCTTGGGCCAAAAAGAAAAAAGCTTTTGTTTTTGGGTGGTTTGAGTAATCTGGAGTACATAACTCCATTTTATAGGTATTTTTGGAGTTGTCAAGTCCAAATATCTCTGGTAGGAGCTTACTCTCTTTGAGACAAATTGTCATTGCGAGCGATGAGTTTTGGAGCGAAGCAATCTATATCTTTAGATCGTTATAGTAATAAGATTGCTTCGTTGTTTCAACTAAAAATCATTACTCCTCGCAATGACAAAAATATCTTGTGAACTCTTACTATCTCTGACCCACATACACTTAAGGTTACCTTTCAGGTGCAGTGGTTTTATTACGCAAAGATTATTGTTCGAGCTTGCTCGCCTCACTGGAGAACAACTTTTCGACTCGGAGAATACCGTGTCAAGAAGCGTGAACTCATACCCCGAGGGTTAGACAGTTTAAGAAATAACTGGAATTATGCTCTTGAGATAAACCCGTACTTCTTTTTCCAGATATGATTTAATTTCCTGATCAAAATATTTTTCCTTTAAAAAAACTGTCGGAAGAATCTTTATATCCTCAAAATAGGTAAGCTGACCAAGGAAAAGTTTTGAGCTGAACTCACCGCCATAACAGCCCGTTACACCTGAAAGGTGTAAATAAGTGCAAATAAAGATCGTGCGCTCTTACTTTTTGTAGTAACTATTCACAGTTCTTGACAAAGATTATAATCAATTGTCATTGCGAGCGGTGAGTTTTGGAGCGAAGAAATCTTATTAATGGGATTGCTTCGTCGTCGTTCCTCCTCCTCGCAATGACATAGTCTGGTATAGTTTTGTCAAGAGTTGTGAAATCTTACGATACCTACAAAAATAGTCCTACCTAATTGAAAAAACGGTATGAAATTAAATCTCCGGCAATCCGCCATTTTTGTCTGCTTTAGCTATTAAATCAAATAGTTTTCTTTCTTCATTTCTAACTATTTCTGCAAAATCATTATCTGAATACTGATAGGCTATTTTATCAAGTTTTTCAAAGGAAATGTCAGGCTTTAGATATTTGTGTCCTTCTGTAATGCCTTTTAAGGCCTCGTAGGGAGTGAGGTAGCTGTGGTAGATCCTCTTTTTCTTCCCCTTATCATCGATTATTATCGTTGGAAAAGCACAAGGACGGTGGAAATTTAAATATGGGTTAAAGAAGGTTTTGTAATAGTCGCTAACCTTATCTGTCATATTTTGATTGATATGCTGCCAACCCATATTTTTTCTAATGACTGATCCATTTTTAGTTTCAACTAATGCATTATCGTTTGAGTGATAACTTCTGGACTTTGTCTGTTTGATTAAAAGCCGTTGAAGAAAATCTGCAACCTGATAATTTATATTTTCTCCTCCCCGATCTGAGTGGAAGTTAAAGATTACAAAAGGATACTGTTCAAACACTTCCTTTAAAGCCGGTAACATACAGACTTCTGAAATCTGTGGAACACAGACAACTATTTCCCATTGGGTTAACTCATCAACACTATTAATGTGATAAACATCTCTCTGGTGCACTACATCAACCCGGATAGATCCTGGCCTCCCGAAGTTTTCAGGCGGCATGGTAAGCCCTATTGGGATATTTCTGGCTTTAGTGTGATTTATCCAGTGGGAACTGTAGACTTGGGAGTGACGAAGATTTGTAATGTGGGAGTGGGATATACGGGAAATGGTTTGATAATTGTTTTGGTGAAAGACCTCAAACTGGCGTCTTAAAATCTCTTTGGTTGCTCCCTCAGAAAGCCGTAGATGAAACTCATCTGTTTTCTCGAGAAGCTTAACATCGTAGCTTGTATAGATTTTATGCGGACGGACTCTTTTGTAGGGAATTTTTTTCAACTCTCCAACTGTCGCCTGGTTTATCAGTTTAGACAATTGTGTTTTCTTGTAACCTACAATCTTTTTAAAATACTGAATGACGATTTTTTTATCCCTTTTGGGAAGTTTGACGTAGCCTAGCCTTTTCACTGTTTCATTGATAAACTCATACTTCTTATCGATTAAAGCCGCTCTTAAGGAAAAATCAAACTCCTGCGAACCTTTCAAAAATGCTCTTATTTGGGTAATATTTATGATACGCGAATCGTTCATAGTAATTTCCATAGAACTATTATTATGGCGGTTCGCGCTTTCCTTTTCAGTTCATTTTTTCAATTAGGTAAGGAGATCATTTCAGCCCGTTTATTGATTAGGTAAGACTATTATTTGACTTTTAGCCCGGTCTAAAGTATAATACAAGATTAATTTAGATCATTTATTAATAAGAGCTATTATTAGTGTAAAGTTCCAAAATATGGAAACAGCAAAAAGTGATGATCAACATCTTGAATATTTGAAATCCTTACCACCTGATGAGCTCATTAGAATGTTGAGGGAAAAAAACAAAATGATTAAGCGCGCTGGAAAAACCGGCCAAATTCCTGATCGGATTGCTACTTATAGAAATGAGGCAAGTCTAATTTCCCAGGCGCTAACTGCAAAAGCAGGTCCAACAATTCAAGCACAACAGCCTGATAGGTTTGCAAACCTTAAGCAATCTCTAACTATTATTAGGGCTCTTTTATCTCGTCAAAGATAACTGTAAAGAGAGTTTGTAAAATAATATAGAAAAATAATTATGACTGACAAACTAAAACTAAATACAGATATTTTAAAACGGCTTTCTGGCCCTACTATTCTAGCTTTATCAACTATTGCTTGTAGTAGTAATGATTTATACTATGCTTTAGGTGGGTTAGCTTGCCTTACTGCAATCGGTGTTGGCGGGCTTTATTACTTTACTCTAAAGCCCGATCTGCAAGTTAGTAAAATGATGAGGAATTACGATAAATACCTTGAAAATCAAGATAAGATTTTACCTTTCGATAACCAAGCAAACCAGATTATAATAGAGGCTAAACAAAAAGGTGTGCCAGTTCAAGAATATATGGAAAGAGTACTAAAATTAAGTCCGGTCGACCAAAAGAATGTGTTAGCAAATATTGAATTCCGAGAAAAACAATCTGAGTGGACAACTCCCAACACTCCATTACCTTAATAAGCTTACACTCCCGAAGTGAAAGAAGAGCACTGGTAGTGAAACTACGACTTTTAAACTAATAAAATAAGTCTAAATTCAAAAATAATTAAATTAAATAGGTAGACTATTTTTTCCTGCAGAAATTCTATCGGTTACAAAATCCGTGCCTATTCCACCCGACGGGTGAAATGAAGCTAATTCTAGAAAGTCAGGATGCCCCATTCCACTCCAGGGATGGCAGATTAGCCTGTTTATTTGAATATTTTGGTTTCCTGTTCTTTAACCAAATTAAAAAAGAAGTCCTAACAGCCCGTTACACCTGAAAGGTGTAAATAAAGATCGTGAACTTTTACTTTTTGTACAACAACTTGACAAAATATTGTACATATGTTAAGCTAAGGGCTCGTCCATCAATAATCTTACAATTATTGATGGTTACGGCCCTTTGTGCCGCATCTACAACTGAAGTAAGGATCATGTTATTAACGGATGCGGCCTTAAAAAATATGAATATTACGCAATCTAATATTTATCCGGTATCGCAAGCCAGGAATATGTTTAGCAGGCTTATAGATCAAATTGGGACAACCAAAGCTTTATATGTTACAAAAAAGGGTAAGATAAGAGCGGCTTTGATCGACATAGACTATCTTCAAAAAATGCAAAAAGATCTGCAGGAGCTCTATAAAAAAACTTATATTGATAAAGACCTGCTTTCCTATACAAGAGAGTTTACTGATGCAGAAATAAAAGAATGGGCTGTGGAGGATAAACTATAATATGATGAAAAAAGTGTTTTTTGATTCTTCGGTTTTATTTTCTGCTGTAAATTCTCCAACTGGCGGTTCAGCTAAACTTTTCACTTTAACAAATATTAAAAAAATTGTTTCTAAAGTTGTGTTAACCGAAGTAGAAAGAAATGTAAGAAACAAACTCTTAAATTACCACCTTGATAGATTTTTTTTATTAGTAGAAAAGCTTGAAATAGTTGATCTGCCGATAGATAAAGGGTTAGTAAAAAAAACCGAAGAGATAATCGTAAAAAAGGACGCTGTAATACTCATGCAGGCAAAAAAAGCTAAACCTGATTTTTTAGTAACACTTGACAAAAAACATTTTTTACAAGAAAAAGTTATCAACTTTATGCAACCTGCAAAGGTTTTAACTCCCAAGGATTTACTGCAAATCATTGAAAGAAAAATTTGACATAGTAGCGCTCGTCAGGAAACCAGCTATTTAAACCCAGAACTGAATCTTTAATAAAATAAAATCTGGGTTTCCGGTAGTCTTTGAAATTTTGTTTAAAAGTTTCGATTATTTCTTTTTTAGAATAGTTCTTAAAAATCCAGACTATATCATCAATCACTCCGTAAGAAAATATCTGGTGAATAATGTAATATTTATCTCTTTGAAAATCCAGTTTGGAGACGTCAGCCAACCACAAGACTGCCTGCAGTTTTTTTTGGAATTAACTTTTCACGGTTCTTGACACAGTTGTCATTCTGAAGTGCCGATTCGGCACTGAAGAATCTAGCGAAGCGTAATATACGAAGCTAATCGCTTCTAGATCCTTCACTTCGTTCAGGATGACAGTTGTGTAATCTGCTTGTAAAAATCAGCCTGATACCCTATAATATGCAAATGCACAGAGGCTTAGAAAGTTTTATATTCTCAGTTGTTGGAGGGCCTTTATTGGCAAAAAGCAGTACGTTTATACTCCATATGAAAGAACTGGGAGAGTATAATAATATGCTAAATACTCATCAAGGAAATCAGAGCGCACCTGCGGTTATCAGACAAATTCACTGGGTTCAGTCTGCCGGGAATTTGGATATAGAGGTAGCTCCGTACTCCTTTATTTTAAACTTTCCCAGTGATCCGGTTGTTCATCTATTACAAATAGCTGGCTTAGCCACAGTTTACTTTGGTGATCGAGCACATTCTCAAACAAACTCAGTTAAAGAAAAAGTTATCAGAAATCTAACAATGCTACTAACAAGCTCATCTGCTTTACTTGCACCTGAAATTGTAAAGCAATTTCTACATAGAGTCTCTACGGACTCTCCAGTCTGGATGACGGGTCCTGAGATAGCGATTCTTGGCATGGCATTGGTAGGGCTTGCTTATTACAGTAATAATATAAGAAATTCAGTCAAGGAAAAAAAAAGAAATAACTTAAGAATAGCTCTTGGTAGAAAAATTTAGTTCTTGCACCTTTCAGGTGTAATGGAGCACAACTATCTATTCTTCAGATAATTTTAAAAAATTTCTTAGCGAATCTCTCAATACCTGCCCTGCCTGGTAAATAATATCTATGATCCCTATTTGATCCCACAACTACGGAACCATCTACTCCATTATTTCTCTGCCACCAATATGCTTCACTAAATACTTCATTAACTCCACTGTCCTGTTTTCGCTTAATAGCCGACACAAGACTTATAAAAACCTCCCGTGGCACCTCTTGAAATACTTCTGTTAAAGCTCTTACTGATTCGGTGTCATTCCTATGTTCCCTTTGCACAGGCCAAGTTTCATAATCAGATGGCCTTCTTATTAATTCGTGGTCTGTGAGTATTGATCTAACAGCCTGTTCAGCAGAAGAATTATCTATTTGTTGATCTGAAAGATTTTCCGATTCTTTTTTCGTATGAGGATATTCATAAGGTCGATTATAATCTCTGGAATTAAGCCTGGGAACATTTGCATGCGGATGTGGCGTTCTTTTTTTGCCTGAACCTTGGTTAATTTTTGAACCAATCCATAACAGAATAGCTGCCATACCAAGTCCGGACCATTTTTTAGCTGTTTCTATTTCTGCATTGCCAAATCCTCCACTCCTCGACCCGACATTTGCCGCCTCCTCAAATCTGTAAGCCGGTACAAATTCTGTCTCTACGCCGTTTTGTGATGGAACTTCAATATTTCCATTTAAAATAGAAAGATATGCCATCTGAGGACTCTGTTGCGAACCTGAAACCAAGTTTCCCAAAGTCGACTCAACTGCATTTGGGTCAACATCTTGAGTAATCTGTAAATGTGAAATTGCCGAATTTACATTAAAAAGACCAGTTGAAGTAATCTGCAAATATCTGATCCCGTTATCAAGAGTCAATTCCCTACAGTCTAGATTTGGAGATGAACACATGTCCCCGCGGATTACATCACCGGCTAAACCAATCAAACTATATCCGGCCAGACTTAGTACACTAGCCCAGTAAACCAATTTTACGCCCTTATTTAAACTATTTTCTGCCATAATAAACCGATAGTATACATAAGATATTCCTTATTTTCAAGCATTAAGCTTGTAATAATAGACCCAAATATTGGTACAATGTCTATTCCTCTTTCATCCGACGGATTGGTAAACGGATTACCGGTTCAAAATTATATTTGTGAGAAAAATATTATAGAGAGTTTAACTCGTAAGGAGTAATTATTGAGGACCTTAATTTTTATTCTTATCTACTTTTTTTGAATTAGCCCAACCTATTGAAACCTCCAATATATTCATCAGATTTGGTAGAAAAAGGAATTGAGTCCACCAAAAGTTACCTGTCTCAAGTGATTTTACTGACGCTATAAAGCCCAAAGCCAGCATTCCGATTCGTACTGGTCCGTCCATACAACATGAGTCTGGATTACTTTGCGTCTCCTGGATGGTCTGACCGCGGCCTCCGTATAAAAAAGGATACTCCTCTTTAAGCATAAATCGAAATATATGTTTTTGAAAATACATTGCCCACCAGGTTGCAAACCCCAATAAATGAGCCCCACCATATGAGGATAGAAATTCATATAACTGCTGTCCTTCCATAAACGCATATTTTACTAAACTTTGTCCTAATTTTCTATAGGTCTTTATTATTTATAATTACACTCCCGGAGTGAAAGAGATTAAAATTGCACACCTTAAAGGTGTAGTTCTCCTTATATAAAGAGGTAAAATCTATTTGGTAACAAACAAAAGGCTATGCTACAGTTCGCAAGCGCAATAAATTATTTTGTTTGTATTAATTTAAGAAGATCTATAGTCTGATTTACGGCACGATTAATGCTCTAATAACCAAGTAAGTCGGATATGCGCAGGCAGCTAAAACTCCACCTGTTGCAAGAGCAACAATCCCAAGCGTTTTTTTATTAATACCAAAGTGTTCAAATTCGGCACGAAGATCACTGCCTTCTTTAACATCATTAATTGAATCGGTTACAGAACTAACCTTTTTTTTAAAACCTGATCTTGCTTCTTCAATGATTTTATTTGCCATAACAAGCTAATTGTACCATATTTTTAAATAATGTCAATTATTTATTACACCCCAGGGGTGTAATAGATTATTTAGTCGCTCTAAATTACTTGTTACGACATTTACGACGACCGCATGCAGAGTTGTAAAAGTGCAAAAATGAGTTCAACAAATACTGATGGATAGTAAATCTCAAATCTCCAATTTTTTATTACTCTTTTAGTTAAAAAACGGACATTATATCAGTTTGTATTTCTGCACATTATACCCTATAATAATGAAAATGGTAGAAACAGGTTCGGCAGGAGCAAAACTTATTGCAAATTCTCTCACATTATCTCGTATGGGTGCTTCATTCATAGCACTGGGATTGAGTTTCAACAGTCCATGGACAACAGGAGTGCTAATTGGTTATGGAATCTGGTCAGATTAGAAAGATGGTGCATATGCCGAAGCTCATAATGCAGTAAGTAATACTGGAAGAAAACTAGATATAGCTGCAGATCATGCCTGGATCATTGCGTCTTTAGCGATGGTATACCAGAATTTTCTTAGGGAAGAGTCTATTTCTTATCTGATTAGCTTTCTGGGGGATTTTTCTAAAGCTGCAGAACCAATAATGTTTACAGTACTTCTTTCTGCAATCGCTTTTCACGGAATACAAAGCACCAGACGGAATGGTAAGGTTTTTGCCAAAGACTAAAAATAATATTACACTGCCGGAGTAAAAGAGATTGTTTTTCTAGTCTGAACTACCTGTTATGACTTGGTCTGATCGTAGTAAAAGTCGTAAAAATTACAAAATGATGAATATACCTTATTAATCAGCAAATTCTGACAATTAATATTGTAAAATTTGGTATAATTCTAGAATGACTGAATTTTTGGATTTACATGATTCGCCAGATCCCCCTGCCCCACCGGGTTTTTATTGGGCATTTGCCACTTGATGATTAGGAATGTTGAAAAAGAGGGGTGGGTCCTGATACCCGATGAAATAATGCCTAAAGATGCAATTCCCGGGAAACCTTACCAAAAAATAACTAAGTCTCCGGGCGCAACACAAACCATACGCATCGGAAAAAAAAACTTATTTAATAAAGGCTAAGAATAATCCTTTATTAAAAAATGCCTTTACAACAATATTTTTCTTTGAATTTCAACCTTCACTATGATAAAATAGTATCAATTAAATTAGTTTTTAACTATTATGGCATCAGAAGTTGACAAAATATTTGAAAAAGTAGGATTAAAAGAATCAATGTTTTTCCCCGATACTTTTGCGGGCTTTCTGACACAGCAGTTTCTCGCGTTGCATAAGTTAAGCACAGAAAAACCTAAAGGATATGAAAGTACTGTGGAAGAAATGTATCACAGGATTTGTGGAAAAATAAGTGATCAAGAAGGCTTCACTAACTTCAATGTGCCATTTACAATAACAGAGGATTACTCAGTAACCACAGGAATTGATCGTGGATTCCTCTATACGCTGCAATTTAAAACTACAATTTATGGCAGGAATTTACTAAGACAAAAATATCCTATATTAAAGTATGAAGTAAGTACCGGCGGTGGAATTAATTGGAAATTAATTGTTTTAGGAAAACGGCCGACAATGTTAGAAGTGAACGCGGCAGGTACCAGTTAGTAAAATCTCCAACCGCTACTCCCTTTATCGATGTGAAACTAATAATATAATAATTGCTCAAGAAATCTATCCGCAACTTCGCTCCCGGAGTAAAAAAGGTTGTTTTTCTGGTCTGAATTAACTGTTGCAACTCTTTCACAGTTCGGACTAAGGGCTCGTCCGAAGAAAAACGTGTCAAAATGTCTTTGGGAGGCTCTGAATTTTTTAGCTGCACTTCTGGGGTGTAGTATTATGTGGAAAAAATCCTGATTTAGAATCGGAAATTAATATTCAAGCGCTCTTTTCTATCCAAGCAAAAAAGTAATAATTACCCACCTGGAATGGAAGGGATTTTTTTCCCCTCTAAATGATAACACCCCTGGGGTGTAGTATTCTTTTGCGCCTTATGAGGATCGTAAGACTTCACAAGTCTTGACAAAACTGTATCAAATGATGTCATTTCGAGCGATGAGTGTTGGAGTCGAGAAATCTCTCACATCAACCCTTATAAGCTCTGTTGTGATAGATTCCTCGACTTCGCTCGGGATGACATTGTGTCAAGAACTGTGAACTCTTACTGAGGATCACTTTTATTGACATAACGGTTAAATTAATGCTATAATAGTTGTTTCAATATGGTTTTAACATCAGATTATAGAAAGGGGAGTGAGTCATAATGCCATGTGGAGTTTTATTTAACGTAGAGGGTAATCCTAATACAACTAAATTTGTAGTAGGTAAACCGCCGAATGAATTCACATATGAAATTCCTTATTCACCCGGATTGGTTGCAGCCTTGTTAGATAATAAATTGCCGGGTTACGGAAATTTTCACGACAGATTAAAATTTTTATCTCCAGACGAAAAGTATACGCTTATCCAAGGGACTTTAGGTCTTTATTCCGAACAAGCAGCTTTACCTAGTGATTTATTTGTGGGAGATAATAGTGTATTTGCACGAAGAAATAATAACACCCCTGGGGCGTAGAAGACTCTTTAGTTACTCTAAACTATAACTTCTATAACTTACGACTTTTCATGCGACCGCATCCAAAGTCGTCATTATTACAAAATCCGCGCCTGCTAACTCCATAAAGGAACTATAATCTGAGGGTTAGGTGAAGTTAAAGCGGATGAGATTGAACTATATCACCTTAGAGAGTGTGAAGAGTGTAGAAACACTTAATTACTGAACTAGATTTACGATAATTGGCATCCCAATCATACCAATAACAGTTCCGGGAAAGAAATCAATCAGAAAGGTAGATATTGGATTTCGATTTAATTTGTAAATCCATCTTTCAATAGTTCTCGATCTTTTTAAACCAATAAGCATATTTATAAATGCTCCTGCAAAAGCACCAAATATTATTGGATTAATGTTATTAGGATCAATTCCTTATAGCAATTGACTGTTATTTACCAATGTTGTCAGGATTTTTGATTCTATTGAGCTTGTCATAATAACCTAGAATTAATACTTTATTATAATATACGTCCGCCTTTTTTTCTCTAGATTATTTCTTGCCCATTTTATGATAAATAGAAAGTAGACTTAACTTTATGCGATAATATTAACGCCCGTGAATATTAATTCATACAATCTCGCAGGTAGGCTTGTTTTTAAACCATTATTTAAATATTTTTTTCTCCTGGCTTTTAATCATATCAAAGTAAAAATTCTCCATCTTTTTAGGATCGAAAGGCACAAGCATTTTCGGATAGTCGGCCAGATCCTTAACAATTGGTAATCGGCTTAATAATGACATACGGTCAAATCCTGATTGATATTTTTCTTCCATAGCACTTATTAACTGATCCCAATCACAATCCACATATTTAATTCCTAAATATAAATCAACAAAGTCTCTGGCCGTTCCCCGATGAAATATGGTATAAAGTTTATCCACAAGGATATCCCATATACTTGCAATTTTTAATTTACCTATCTTCTTCCCAAATTCAAGTTGTTTAAAAACATGATATACAAAATCAATTTTTAATTCTCCAAATTCACCTGAAAGAGTATACCGATAAAATCCGGTTCTCCTTTTTTGCTGAATTGAAGCTCTGTATTTATTTTTTAACTTTTCAATATATCGATCACATATATCTACCGGAAAATCATCTTCAGAAAAAAAGTCAAGATCTTCTGAAAGCCTGTGATGCAGATAGAACTCAGAGATTGCTGTTCCGCCTGTCAGGAAGAATCTTTTGTAGATGTCTTCACTTTGGCCGGCAAGTCCCAAAGCGTAAGATTGGGAGGGAGTGAGTATCGTTTTCCCCATATAAGATATTCTATCAGACGTCTATAATAAGGATCAATCTCATCTTTAATCTTCGGCCAGGCTTTTTTAACCTCTTCTTTATCAAGCTTTTCACCTTTTTCTAACCCGCCGTTGATATTAAAAGCCAGCCGCCACAAACGATATTTTTCCGGATAATTTTTCTTAAATGCTTCTTCGTCAACAGACCAATGTTTCAACATAAATTTATTTTAACACAAAATAATTGTATTTTTGTCTAAATTATCCGTAACGACTTTTGCGACGACCCTCCTTCGTTCCTCCTTCGCTTAATGCTTCGGAGGACAAGTAAAACTTCCCACTTCGCTCTTCCCACTTCGTCCTTCGGACTTCGAGGGACAGGTCGAGCTTCGAGGGACAAGTCGGCGGGGCAAGCCGCATCCAAAGTCGTAATTTTACAAAAAAAAGAGGCTAAACAACCCTGAGGGTTGATTGAAGCTATTAATTGATTTTTTTCAGCGCAATTTATGGTAGTCTTCCTCACTCCAGAGATGAGGAAAATTATTAGAGGTTCAATTCCTCTCGATGCCACAAGAAAATCCCTCGCTGGACACCCGACAGGTGTACTTTTATCACTATTAATATCAACTCATAATTTGCTAACGAAGATTTGCACTGATGAGATTTTTTTATTTAGGATTGATCATATGATTCATATCAATCTGGATATTTATTCCTTCGCTGCTTGGCAGAGGCACCATTACAAGACCAGATATGTCATTAAAACCCATGATATTAACATCTTGTTTTTTAACTACAATGGCTCTCAACGTCCCAGTTTCATCACATCCTGCAGCGCCACTATATCCTTTATAAACAACGACGGAATCCTTTTTTACTTTAGCACTAATATACTGACGACCATTAAACTCGGGATAAACTTCATCGGGATTATCTATCATATAGATAGACCCAAGATCAACTTCTGTAGTCATTAAAGCATCAATACCTGCACCTGTATTGTATCCGCTCAAGTATAAGGCTTTAATTGTCTCTATCCAACCGGATACACTGTTAACCGGTTGAATATCCTGAGGTAATATATTTGCGTTATCAACAAATGTTACGACCTCAAATTCCAATAAATCGCCCTGATCTGTCATTCCTTGAGTCGTACTCATGGGTTCGACATGCGTTTGAGAATAGGCATGACCCAATCCATTAGAAGTACGAATGTAATAATCATCGATACTACTATCAAAGCCTGCTGCAGGATTGGTTAAGATTTTTTTTGAATGAAAGTCAGCAAGAAGCGTAACCTTGGTAAAAGCAGTTCCATCAGGATTATTTATTAGAGACCGCCTAACCACAATAGCCGAAGGTTCAATCGTCATTATGGTATTATTAGTAGTTGACCAGTTCTCCATTAAAAGTTTTACCGATGCTTTTGCACAGACGGTAGAGGCTGGATCAACTAAGGATGGATTAGTAGCAATAGCTGTAGCATACTTCTGAATATTCCCAATCCTTTGCCCATCAGCGCAACCGGTAATTAAGAACAGACCTAGTCCTATCAAAGCTAAACCCGTAATTAATCTGGGATAAAACTTATTTTTTAATTCTTTTTTTCTGGTGCTGATTCTGGAAAAATTCTCAAACATAACCCTATAGTATAACTTACGCCGCCTCATTTTACGAACACAGCTACTTTTTAGAGGCTAGAACCTATTTAAAATCCTTGGCACGTTGCGTCATTCTGGAAAGCCGAAGGCGCGTCCAGAATCTAAAAGAGGTTTGTAGACTCTGAACAAGTTATAAACACTTTAGGGACCAGAGTGACGAGTATTGAAATAGCTTCTAAGACAACCATCGGATGTTTTAGGCTGAGGTTAAATTAACAAATTCACATCAGCTTTTTTTCTGCTAAAATATAGAAAAGTTGTCCTCATAGCTCAACGGATAGAGTTGCCGCGTCCTAAGCGGTAGATGTAGGTCCAATTCCTACTGGGGACACAAAAAAGAAAATCACGATGCTCCACTACACTTAACAGTTGTCAAAAACTGATAAGACTGGCTGAATAATAAAATGAATTAATGGTTTTAGATTGATATAATAAAAGCAAAACAACCCTCAGGGTTGTTTGAAGCGTTTCTCATTTATCAGATTATCTAAAAAAAGCTTTATACTTTCCCACCAGCATAAATTAGGCTATTTCTTTGTCCATTAAATTTAAAAATTTTTCACCTCTTCTCTCATCCTCACTTCTTCTATCATAGAATTGAGGCTAAACAACCCTGAGGGTTGATTGAAGCTGATTTCACAACAAATAATTGGCTTTGGAATAGATAGTCTGCTTTAATCTATTAATAGATTAAAGCAGAGGATGAAAAATTATCCGATTCCGACGATTTTTTCTTTTTCCGTCGGGTTTATAAAATAAAGTGTATTATTTTGGGTGGCTTTCAAAACTAACCCTTCATGAAAAGTAAATCCCAATTTCGTAGATCTAGTCCTTAGACTTAAAGACAATACTTTAACCTGAGTCCCTGATATGAGATTGCATTCTGCTCCCAACACAAATTCTTTTTCGCCTCTGATTCTTTCACCGCTTTGCCTATCTTTTATAAATATTAAATTCCCCCTAATTGATTGGATATTCTCAACTAAAATTAGACCGCCGGACTGTCCTATATTGAAGTTCATAAATTATGAATGAAGATTATAGCAAAAATTATTTGAGAAAGTACGGTTATTAACGACCAGATTGAGCTAAAACATATATAACCGTTAAAGCAATCAATCCAAATCCAGTTATCCATCTGGCATTTCTCTCTACGAAACCAGGCGTACCGCTTTTATCACCTGTATTACCTGAAGGTACATATAATATTCTTTCCGTAGTGGACCCTGCGAGATAAGATGGTAAATTTTTTTTCGGTGCCATAAATTAGGTTAATTTTACTAAATAAAAACTAATTTTTCCAGTTTATAATTAAATCTCACGTCCGGAATTATTTTTTAATAAAATTAATCACTTAACCTTTTAATAAAAGTAAATCGGCTTAAAAAATCGGCTGACCAAGACTTTCAATTTAAATAACAAATTTATTAGTCTGTCTAAATTGAACTGATTTGATAGCTTTTATATTATTGCAAAGGTAGATTAAGTCTTTATAATTTATAAAAATATGGCAGAGGGAATATTAACCATAGGTAATCATAACATTCAGGTATCAAAGCTTTGTCGAGTCTAATGCTGAGTATCAAAAGTTTTTGGAGAAAATTAAGAACAGGGAAAAACGAATGCATAGAAAACGACAGGTATAATTTTCAAAAAGTAATATCTAGATTGCTGTGACAGTATTTCGAACTCCAGGGGTTTGTACTAGGGGTTTGTAATTGGTGGACTTAGCAATAGCTTAAAAGTTAGTATTGTTTCTGACTGCAGCAACTAAGGCAGGTGCAACACCTGCTTGTTGAAGCAGATCCGCATATTCAGCTGAAGTTAGTTGGCACAAAGGACCTGGGACCTCAACAAAATATTTACTATTTAAAGTAGGTCAAATAAATTTTAATTCTGGTGGAGCAATGATTTTCAATTCTTGATCACCAGGAAGAAGTTTTGCTTCGATTACTCCATGATGTATTCGAGTAAAACCAAAGTTACCATCTCTATCAGTTATTTCTAAATAAAAAGGCATGGTTCTTTTACTACCATAAAAATTCATAAAGTCAAATTTTTATCTCATCACTTTTTCCTCTACTCTTTCATATTGGAAGATTTCGGAAGAACTAAACCAGAGGGGGATTTCGTATTGGGCTTCTTCGATAGAACCGGAGGAATGGACAAGATTCTTGATCGCACGTTTACCGGTATTGGCAAGATAAGAAGAATCAAAAGCATAGTCGCCTCTTATTGTTCCTGGAGCCGAAAGCAGGGGGAGTGTGTTTCCGCAGATTTTTCTGACCAATTCTACCGCGTGCGGTCCCTCGACAACAAAAGCCAAAACCGGACCGGAAGAAATATAGTCAACCAGCCACTTCTGTATCATTAGCCCAATCTCATGAGTATCGTTAGTCCCGAGCATTTTAATCGGATCTACCTTGAATTTCTTATAATTTTCAAGGGTTTTTTCGCCCATTCCCCTAAGCCAGGCCTCGCGGTCTCCCGGATAATGCTTTTCAGCTAAAGATTTGGTGACTTTAAGAAGTTTTGCAGCGACTAATTTAAGACCTACTTCTTCAAAGCGGGAAATAATTTTGCCTGTTAATCCCCTTACTACTCCATCCGGTTTAATGACTACCAAACTTCTTTCTTCCATGCATATAATACTATCAAATATTATTGTTCTTGCAATGGAGAAAATTACGACTTTGCATGCGGTCGTCTTAAAAGTCGTAAATTTGAAAAAATTCACCTCTTCAGATTACCGGAGTACTACTTCCAAAATTCTACAATTTTCTCACGTTTCTTAGGAAAGAATTATGTCTTTCTTATCAGCCAAAATCAACTTAAATCAACCGTTTGCCATACCAGTACCGTAAGTTTGTCTATGGACTATATGGTACAAAAGTAGATATATATACCGCTCTTACGCTGGTTTGCAACCCGAAGGGTTGTCAAAACAGCTTAGAGCGAGTTATACTCGAGCAAATTCATTTGCGAGTGGTATATTCCAATCTAACGGCAAAAAAAGTGGGAATGATAAACGGACATGACTATTTTTAAAACTGTAATATTAATAAAGACGAAGTCCGTGGCTGGGAACTCCTACGACTGAAGCGGTCGTAGGACCACTGCAATAGCAGGAGTGTTTTTAAAATTAATACTTATTTTTCCTGATAATATCCTTGACAACCGCCTTCTTTATTCATCGGTGCAAATGGACAGCCCATACATGCCTGACCTCTCAAACCTAATGCTTTATAACCTCGATTTGTATATTTAACCCAATAATCCACTACTTCATTTACCTGTAACAAACAACCTGCAACTTTTGTGAAGAAAGTAAAACTTCTTGCAAAACCGATGCCACTAAAAATTATTACAATGTCACTAAAGCCTTTTTGTACTTCATTTACTCTTGCTCTACGTCTATCAGGTTCAATCATAGAACCTAATTATAGCCTAAACTTGACAAAAATAAAAAGTTAATTACTTTGAAGGTATATCCATGTCAACTCTGGGATACCTATTCCACCCGACGGGTGGAAAGTCTCACTGATAAATTTGGAAATGGTAGCAAATTTCTCATCTGATGCAATGGTTGATTTCGATGGAGAAAAAATTACGACTTTGCATGCGGTCGCACGAAAAGTCGTTAGTTGCCAAATCCGCACCTGGAAAACCTAAGGCCGCTTCCTTTATTTTTTTGTCTTGGCGTTGGTAGTTGTTTCAACAGCTTTTCAAATTGGTTTAGCGATAACAGTTTGCTAATATCATACGCGGGTAGTCACTTCCCCGTTAGGTTACTACCCATTTTAGTTGAATGAATTACCCTGTGGCAGAGACCAC
>MGAF01000044.1:0-4752 GCA_001789635.1 Candidatus Roizmanbacteria bacterium RIFCSPLOWO2_01_FULL_35_13
TATCGAGAATTTCACCTAACTCAACATGGTCGCGAGGCCTCCCGCCCTTGGGCGAGGTCTCGCTCGCCTCGCTGCGAAGCGGGCCTTTGGCGGAAAAATCGAATTTTCGTGGTTCTCCATGTTTTCGAATTACCTCATTCTGGGATTCGTCTTTTCCGATTTTTACATCTGGAGCCGGTAGATTCGGAATAGCATAAAGTAGCGCATCTAGTTTTTCTTTGATTTTGCGGAGTTTGTCTTCGCTAGAATCTACTTCTGTCTTAATTTCTCGGCCGCCTTCAACGTCTCTTTCTTTCGCCGCCCTATTCCTTTGCGTATAAAGTTCTTGAAGTGTTAGGGAAATTGTCCGAACCTCTTCATCGAGTTTTAGAATTTCATCGATATTAATTTCGATATTTTTACTTTTCGCGCCCGTACGAACCTTGTCCGGATTTTCCCGAATAAATTTAATGTCTAACATGGTTAATTGGTTAATTTGTTAATTGGTTAGGATAATTATATCTCGTTTTGCTACTTTTGGCTATCTAAAAACTTCTTGAACTTCCGCAATGCCCTTGCTCTATGTGAAACCTTATTTTTGAAACCCTCGCCCATCTCTCCAAGTGTTTTTCTGAAGCCATGAGGAATAACATAAGGATCAAATCCCCAACCCTTATCTCCTCGTCTTGGAACAATTGTCCCGATAAATGACCCCTCAATTACATGTAACTTTTTACCATCATGGTATCCAATTCCTGCAATAACCTTAACTGTCCTATCTTTTTCTGCAGACAGCATTCTAAGTAATAATTCATGTCTATTGTTATCGGCAAGTCTAAGAAATTTTACAAACGGTCCGGGAAAACCATTCCATGCCTTAACCTCAAAGCTTACATCATCAACAAATACGGGTTTTTTAACTCTTCTGTATGCCTCGAGGGCTTTATGCTTCACAATTTTCTTAAGATCCATACTTTGGATCTCATCGATATCGATATCAACAATCTCAATTGGTATCCCGAGGATTTTCTGAGCCTCGTCCACCTTATCCTTATTACTGGTTACAAAACACAACTTCTTCATCAAGCAGCAATCTCATGGAATCTCTTTTTAGCTGTATCCTTATGCTTAAATATAAGCCAAGCTGCTTTGGGACCATAGCCTTTACCAATCAGAGATTTATATATGGCTTCAAATGCTTCGGCCGATGATAAACCAAACTCTTTGGCCCACTCATAAATATTTCTTTGATATTCATCTGGATCTTTGGCATTGTCAATTTCTGGCAATAACTTTTTACTTAGGAACTCCTTCTGTTTTTGAGTTAAGCCTTTAGCTTGTTCTGGAATATTCTCCTGGATAGAAAATTTAATATCGTCTGGCGCATAATTTTCTATCCACTTCTTGGCATAAGGTGCCCAATTCTGTATTCCTTCGTTCCTGATCTTATCATCCATATCTGGGAACTGGATCCATTGAGCCAATGACCAGAATCTCAATTCGGGAACTTTCTCAGTCCCCCCTGTTTGCGATAACATAAATGCCCTATTGAAGTCATCTTTACTATTAGCAGCTATTTGATAATCATCGTAAAGCCTTGGAATTATGTCCGGACTTCTTGGATCAAATTCAACTGCTTGTTCGGGTCTTGTTTTAATCATTAAGAACCGGGCAACTTGGGGAGTCAAAACTTCAAGCAATTCTTCCCCTGTTAAACCGACCCCCTTTGATGAAGACATTTTCTTTCCGCCTATCAGAAAGAATTCATAACCGAACTTCAAAGGTGGTTCTTTTTTAAAAACTTTTTCTATTATTTGCGTTGCCACATCATAGGTCCCGCCGGCAGATGCATGATCTTTACCTGCGCCCTCAACTGTGACACCAAAAGTCCACCATTTTGCGGCCCATTCCACCTTGTAGGGCATCTTGCTAGCTCCATTTAAGGGGCTTAGCGTGCCATTTTCTCCACAACCTTGCGCCCATTCGACTAAATCTTTCTCGCATGAAAAAGAGACTTCTTCTCCGTCCCAAGAAGTGACGCGAGTTGTACTTAACTTACCACAACTTGGGCAAATAACCTGAAGAGGAAACCAATCTTTGGCTATTTCTTTTTTGTATATCGAACTATAAACATCACGAATTTCTTGTGAATGATTTAAAACATGCCTTATTGCATCATCAAACTTTCCTTCTTTATATAGAATGCTGGTTTTGTAAAATTCAGCATCTATACCAAGAATATCCAGTAATTTTTTCATTTTATTCCCGAAGTAATCTCCAAAGCTTCCTTTTCCATTGGGCGCAGGAGCAATTGAGATTGGAACACCCAAGTATTTACTATGTGTTTTCTTAAGATCAGGCGGCAATCCATCAATAGGGTCTGCGTCATCAAACCCATATATAAATTTCACATCGGTCTTTTTTTCCTTAAGAATTTTAAACAGAATATCATGAATAACCGGACCCTTCAGAGAACCCATATGTACAATCCCTGATGGCGTCCATGAGTCATTAACAATCTGGCGACCGCTTCGATTTTCTAAAAGTTTATCCGCCCAAAACATAACTTTGATTATATCACCTCCTCCAGAGATTAATTACAGCTTAATAAAATTTAGAACTGGTAACATTCGCCAATATCCCCTGGCGATTTATAAACCATTCACGTTCTGGAAGTGGAACAGTAGAGTTAACAGTTCTTTGTGATCTTATAACGTCGTATAATTCACCCGATTCAGTTTCGAGAACAATATATGGACCGACACCAATATCTACACCCAAACCTCTCATGCTTGTTGGTCCTGTCATATAAGTTGTTAAGTGTTCTTGAACTAAAAATTTAATTGCGCTTCCTGCATAATGTTTAGCAGCTAGACGAGCGTGCTCTGGAACTTCGTCAAGTCTTATAATTTCACTTGCAACTCTTCCGATTGCAGTAACTGCAATCTTCAATCTTGTATTTGCCTGTCTGGTTAATTCTGCCCTTTCTTGTCTATTGTTTAATAGTTGTTCGTATTCACCCATAAACATTTCACCTCCTTTCCACTAAAAAACCCCTCTTCGAGGGGCTTATCTTTTTCGTTGATTATTAAAATTACGTCAAGACAAAACACCCTCGCAAAAGGGAATTCTTCTTGGACTTTTTTGTAACTATATTTTTAATCATGGTATTAATTCTTACTTTTCTGCTTTCTAGATTTATCAATGTAAAATAATAATAGTACAAATGCTATTGCCATTAATCCAAGGCCCACATACCCGCGATTTATTAATTCGTTAAGTTGATCCAAAGTCATTTTGATTTCCTTTCAAAAAAAATCGCAACTGTCAAGTATATAATAAATGAGAATATCCTTATTGTCAAATCCACAAGCGAAGCTGAAATGAAAATGGATAAAAATGATGCGGCTGCAAGATTGGAACAGAATGATGAATATACTTTAAGCGCGGAAAAGGAAGTTCCGAGTTCAAACAATTTATCCGCCCAAAACATGAGGACATTATACAAGCTTTATGAAGCAATTGCGATAATTTACTTAACGGGGGACAAGATTTTTACCAATTCTGAAACAATTCTCTGATTCAATTCCCTACTTTTGACAGCT
This sequence comes from Candidatus Roizmanbacteria bacterium RIFCSPLOWO2_01_FULL_35_13, assembly GCA_001789635.1. Classification (GTDB taxonomy): domain Bacteria; phylum Patescibacteriota; class Microgenomatia; order UBA1406; family GWC2-37-13; genus 2-01-FULL-40-13. The sequence continues at coordinate 3,585 of MGAF01000044.1, forward strand.
ATCCTTAAGAATTTGTTTCCAAATTGAGAACTCATGGAGTCTGTATTTCTTATGTAAATATTTTGTTCATGAAGCATTTTTACGATTTCTTCCGATGTCTTTTCGTCCAGTAATTCAAGGAGGAAAAAGCTCGTAATGGAGGGGTAGATTTTAATTGATTTGATTTTTGATAATTCATCAGTCATTTCTTTTCTTAATTGATGTGTTTCTTGGTATTTTTCTTCATAATATTTTTCGTCTCTCAATGCTTCCACGCCTGCCACCTGTCCAATAAGACTTACCGCCCAAGGTGGAATAAAACTGCCAATTTCATCAGCTAATCTTTGGCTAGCAACAATATATCCGACTCTTACTCCACTTAGGGCATAAACTTTCGACATTGATTTAATAATGACAAGATTTTCAAAGTCCAAAACATTTGTTTCTAAAGAATAATTCTTATCAACGTATTCGATATAGGTCTCATCAACTACAAAGAGCGTGTTTGTGGAAATTGATTTTAAAATTCTTAAAATTTCTTCTTTTGGTAAATACTGTCCAGTCGGGCTGTTCGGATTAACCACCACAACCACTTTAGGCATGTTATTATTTATTGATTCGATTAATAAATCTGGGTTAATTTTAAAATCATCTTCCTTTTTTAGGAAGAATCTTATAACGTTTGCGCCGATAACATTTTCCAAGATGTGCTGATATTCTCCATACATGGGGTCAAGAATTAAAACTTTATCATCTTTTCCAACTGTTTTGGGAAAAAACGTAAAAATTAAATCCGAGGAACCACCGCCGGTTAAAATATTCTCCTTAGGCACAGCTCTAGCTTCCGCTATTGTTTCTACTAATCCTTCTGAATAATTTGGGGGCGAAGTTCGTACAATAAAAGGCAGGTGACTTTTAATTTTCCCCAATACCTTTGGTGACGGATCAAACCAGGCATCTAAAACATCAGCATTAATTACGTGTTCCCATTTTTCTAAAGTAGAAAAATCCTCACCGATTTCTTCAAAAAATTTTCCTCCGTGATATGCTTTTTTCATAGAATTTATACTCAAGGATTGAACAAGGAAATATAGCTCCTAGCTAGTGTGTAATTGGTCAAATGCGGCTTGAGTTGCACCTCTTGCACGATCTGCCCCCCCTTGAATCTCCTCCCTTGTACTATTTTTTC
>MGAF01000044.1:4766-6213 GCA_001789635.1 Candidatus Roizmanbacteria bacterium RIFCSPLOWO2_01_FULL_35_13
ATGAGCCAGAAGCACTACCGGAAGCTCAAGAGTTGCGGCTATAGCAAAAAGTCCTGCATGAAATCTGCCCAGCTCGCGTGTATTTCCCCCGTTCCTTTTTCCTGTTGTTCCACCTTCGGGAAAAACTACCAAAGCAGAGTTCGGGTGCTCTTTGAAAAATTTTATCGTTGATTCTGTCAATATGCCTACTCTTCCGGCGCTTTCTCCCTCTTTCACACCTTCAAATCCGGGAAACATATTTGGAGGCGGAGGAACATCTATTGATCCAGTTGCCCTAGAAAGCTCTCCAAGAGTTCCCGCCTCTTCTTGCGCAGCCATATAAATATCATCCACTAGCTCTCTTGCAACAGGATAAAATGGCGCATAAAAAGGGATGGGTGGATAATATATATCTGGGACTGCATGTTTTCCATCAAAACCCAAATCCCTTAAGTCCTCCGGCTTAAATCCCACCAGTTTAAAAAACCCAAAATGATTAGCAGAGAAAAACACAGGTTTTCCCTTTTCTAATTCTTGCAGATGCTCTTGCCCTGACACAATTGTTGCGTTTGTAATTCTTGCAACTTCTGCTGTTCCTTCCTGATTCTTGGCATGGACGTAAGAAGGATCCTTGCGATGCGCATATAGGTCTTGCCAATTCTCTCTTATTACTCGCCTTACTTCCTCAACCATATTTCTAGCCAAAGGTGTTGATAAGATTTCTCCTTCCATCACTTTAGTTATCTCCACCTCGTTTGGATCAGATAATTGAGGCACATGGGCTACGCAAGCGGCAATATATCGAGGATCATCTTTGTCTAGTGCCAGCGGATTCATATTTACTTCTCCTTCCATCATTCGTTCATTTTCTGTACTTAACATAATTCTAGGGCATTAACTTTTCCAATGCAAATCACTGAAAACAAAAAAAGTATAAGGCAGAAGTTATTATGTGTCAATTTTTAAGGGGTTTTGATATTTTTTGGAGGTTTTGTTAAGATTTTAACAGAATTTGAGGATTAATTAATGGATACTATTGTGTAGACTACTTTGCCGGCAGGAGCTTCTACTTCAACTTTTTCGCCTATTGATTTACCTATTAGCGCCTTGCCAAGAGGTGATTCATGAGAGATTTTTTTGGCTTTTGGATCTGCCTCCCATTCCCCCACTAGGCTAAACTGTTCTTTTTTACCATTCACTGAAAGGGTTATGGCAGATCCAAGCTGAACCAGTGACTTTTTGCCACCCTTATGATTTTCTTCAATCAAATTGGCGCGCTTAATTATTTCGCCTAGCTCCTCGATCCTACCATCAATGAGAGATAATTCTTCACGAGCCGCTGTGTATTCCGAATTCTCTGCAAGATCTCCCATGGACCTTGCTTGGGCTACCCTTTCAAGAACTTCAGGCCGCTTGATACGACTTAATTCCTCGAGTTCGCTCTTTAATTCGTGGAGACCGTCTTTTG
>MGAF01000045.1:0-11334 GCA_001789635.1 Candidatus Roizmanbacteria bacterium RIFCSPLOWO2_01_FULL_35_13
TAGTATTAAGAATACACTCAAAAAAATTCCAAAACCAATGAGAGCTAACTTTAAGGTTCCTTGTGCTTTATTGATCTTATCCGGATTGCCAAAAGATGTAAGGTAACGAAATGAACCAATTACAAACATTATAAATAAAGCAAATAATATTAAACTTGCTGACGCTGAAACAATGTTGCCAAAAACCACTTCAAAACATTTAAAAGTTGGTAAGCCATCGACGATACAGCCGTTTGGACCAGACAAACCGTAAAGGGATTTTGGAGTAGGATTTGATTTTCCTGAGATTGGTGTAAAAATTATAGTCTGCCATGGCTGTTCGGTAGGACTAAAGCGTGTAGTCGGCGTTCTTGTCGGGAGAGGAATTACTGTCGAGGTTGGATTTGTAAAAATAGTAGGTATCGAATTAGACACCCCGTATTCAATTGCGCCAATGTCGCTTGACACTCCTCTGTTTTTATTTTCAAAATCGGTAGTGATTTCTGAAACAGCTAATGCAGCGTTGATCGACGGTGAATCGGAATTAAGCCGATATGATTCAGGTGCGGTTCCCGGAGTCGTTGCAAAATGAGGATCTCCGGTGAGATTGTTAGATATAACGCTTCCCGCTGGTACTGTGATGGGACCACTAACAATATTATTAATTATAGTTACGGAATTTTTCACTCCAGCAATTATTTTGATTCCGCCGGAATTTGCCATTGAATTATAGGCAAATAAACAATTAGCGCAACCATTACCCGTAACCTCACTATAGGTATATCCCAAGCCGATTTTACAGCCGTAAGCGATGTTATTAAAAACGCGAACATTATGCAGTTGGGCTCCCCAACCAGATATATTTTCTTCCGATGCGGTAATACAATTAGCAGGATTTCCGCTACGGAAATATTTTGCATCAACCGAATAAGTCATATTTTGATAGACATCAACATCATAGGAATTGCCAATATAGATATTTACCGAGTAATTATCGTGGACTAAATTACCATAGGCTTCAACTCCTGCTGCTTGCCCTATAATCAGACCCTCCCCCCAGTTGTTAAAGATTTGATTATTCTTCACTATCAAGCTGGCTGAGCCAGGACCCGACCTTAAACATGCGCCCCACCCTCCCGAGGTATTTGTTCCGCCGAGGTTTTCTGTCACATTATCATGACATAGCGAATTCTGGACCGTAACCGAAGTTCCGGTTATTCTGAAACCGAATGATCTACAGTGATGTGAATCAATATTATCAAGTACGATGTTTGCTCCTCTAATAAGTACGCATTGCATCGTACTTCGCATCACCTCAAGATCCGCAATTACAATATTACTTATATTTGACGGTACTAAAATCTGCGAATCGGATATGTTTGCCGAATCGAGTATTACTTTTTGGCCGCTCATCGCCTTGATGGTGATAGGCGATCCCGATAGGCCTGATTTTGTTATATTTAACTGTTCGGAATATGTACCTCCATATATAAGCAGACTGTCTCCCGGTTTTAAGACCGACATTGCCTTAGCGAAAGTACGAAAAGGGCTACTCTGTGATCCTGAATTGCCATCATTACCGGCTGTTGAAACATAATAGGTAACTGTAGCGGCCTTAGCTTTATATAGTTGTAGTTGAGAAAGAAAAAAACCAGCTATAAGTAAGAAAAAGGTTGCTGCAACGATGAAAAATAATTTGTAATTGTATCTTTTTTTTGACCTTTTCTTCATTAATATATGGTAACATAACTACTGTAAAATCTTTGATCTATGAAACAAGGCAAAATTAAAGCCGTCTGCTTTGACATGTGGGGAACTCTCTGCACTGGTGGAAAAGGTAATGAATGGAAAATTCTACAACAAAAACTTTCCGCTGATTTAATTGAGCCTAAGCTATTCAGAAATAGAGGTGAAGAAATTTTTTTCACTCGTAATTTGAACGTCGAAAATGGGTTGTTACAACTTACCGAATCTTTGAATTTAAAATCTAATAAAAAAACCTTCAATTCAGCATTGAGATTTTGGAAAAGTCTGGCAAGAAAATCACAACCATTTCCTGAGACAGCCTTTGTTCTTAAAAAACTAGCAGAATTAGGATTAAGACTGTTTGTTGTCTCGAATACTGACAGTGAACCATTCTATTTTAAAGTCAATGAAACCGCACTGATTAAATATTTTGAAAAATTTTTCCTTTCTAGCGAACTTGGACTGTTGAAACCTGATGTTAGAATATTTAAAACAATGCAAAAGTATTTAGCCTTTTCAAAAGATCAAATTCTAATGGTTGATGATTCACTTTATCATGGAGTCTTACCCGCCCGTAAATTTGGCTGGAAAGCTTTATGGGTTTCTAGAAAAAAAACAGAAACTAATAAATTTCAGATTAAGAGTTTAGAAGAAATTTTTAATTATTTATAAATATGGAATCTGAGCCTGTTGATCCTCCTGAGCTACAAAAAGAGTTAGCATATAATCACAGAGCAATATTTCGGATTAGCGCGGTATGTTCGGGCACTGGAGTTGGAAGATATCTGTATGATTTATTCTATTCTGGAAATACTGAATTTGGAAGTGAGGCTCTCGCAATGAGTTTAACAGTTGCTTTACTGCTAGTTCTTGCCGGGCCATTTTTTGTTGAGCTAACTGTTCGCGAAGCGTATAACAATAAAAATAAACATCCTCCTAAATAAAGAAAAAAAATAATTTTATGTAGTAAAATCTACCCTAATGAATAATAAGGTAATTCTTTCACTAATCATCCCAACCTACAATAGTCAAAATACAATCCATAATCTGCTTCTATCTATCCACAACTCCGACTTTAAAAGTTTTAATAAAATCGAAGTATTGATCATCGATGACAAATCAAAAGATAAGACGCTTAAAAAAATAAAAGAAATCCAGTCGGTTCTGAAATTCAAACTCATTCTCTACCCTCTCAGAAAAAACTTAGGCCCGGCTAAAGCCAGGAATTACGGAGCAAAAAAAGCTAAAGGAAATTACATTTTATTTTTGGATTCTGACGTAGAATTAGCCAAGTCTACATTACGTTATGCTTTTCAATTAGCCAAAGATAAACAGGCTAAAGCTTTTACCGGAATCTGGCATTACCGGCAAAAAAATAATAAATTTTTTCCAAACTTTAAAGCCATGCGCGATTGGGTCTACTGGTTTATCGAACGGGAAAAGTATGCCCGTTACTATCTCTTTTCTACCCGAATCGCAGGAATTGAAAAAAAATTATTTCAAAAAATCGGCGGGTTTGATGAAACCTTTCCTGAGCCAACAGTTGAGGATATTGAGCTTACTTATAGAATTGAAAAGCAGGCCAAGATAAGATTTTCACCTGAGCTCATGGTTTACCATGAATTTGAAGATTTTTTGCCCATTGCGGTCAAGTATTTTAAAAGAAGCCGTGATTGGATCCTCTTGTATCAAAAACGTCTTAAATTTGATCCTGTTGCCACTTCAAAAAAAGAAGCATTCAAGGCTATATTAGCAGCTTTGTTAATTAGTAGCTTAGTTCTTGGATATTTTCATTGGTTATTTTTCTATACTGCTCTACTCGTTTTCGTCCAATTCACTAATCTTGAGTGGTACTTTTGGAGTTTTGTTTACAAACAAAAGGGTGGAGTATTTTTATTTAAAAGTATTTTCTTTTCAATTCTTCTCTACCTCATCATTGACTTAGGGTCTTTTTGGGGCATTATACTTTCCAAGATCAAAAGTTTTAGTTAATCTTTTAAAGCGATTGCAGTTGGATAGATAGCAAAAAAAGCAGCTGTAATTCCTGGCCAAAGTAATTCGCTAGGCTTCCATTTATAATCTTTTTCGAGATGATGCCAAGCATTTCTAGCTAATTCTCCTACCAAGGCACCCACCAAAGTCCAACCACCTATGGCTATTCCTTCAACTAAATCAACTTTTCCTCCTAATTTAACCTTGTCCATATTTGCCAATAACCCGTGCATAGGTACACCTAGTTTTGACAGATTAACAAAGATTTGTTCTAGTATTGGAGCTTTTGCTACTTCCATATTCTAATTATAGGTTATAATATATTAGATGTCAAACTGTCTTAATAATCTAAACTTACTTCAAAAAATTCAGAGGATTCAGGATTGTTCCACCTGATCGGACTTCAAAATGTAGATGTGTGCCGGTTGATCGACCGGTTGAACCCATACGACCAATGTTTTGACCCTGCGATACGGCTTGACCTACGGAAACTCCTAAAAATGACATGTGGCCATATAAAGTCTGATATCCATTGCCGTGGTCAATAATTATGTGACAACCATAACCCCAATTCAGACAACCGGAATATGTAACAGTTCCCGTGTCTGAAGCTAATATTGGAGGAGCGGAACGATTTTCGATATCAAGCGCCATATGATACCAGACCGGGTACTGGGAAATTCCCCCTGAGGTTGGCCAGATAAAATTCGATGTTCCCTTAACTCCTGCCTGAATTTGAGTAGATTGTCTTTGAGCAATATATTTTGGCTTTTCTAGCTCTATTACACCATCCGGGACATACAAAATTTGTCCGGAAGTTAAAGAAAATGTATCTAAATCGGCGAAATCGTTAAAAGGAAAGTTTACAATTTTCTGTGCATCGGTAGAATATTTTTTAGCAATAGAATAGACATTGTCACCCGAAACTACCTTGTGCACGACACCGGTGATTGGTGGTATTTTTAAAATATCACCGGGTTTTATCATTTCTGTTTTTAAATTATTAGCCCATTTTAACGTATCGACTGACACATCAAATTTTTCTGCAATAGATGCTAAAGTATCTCCTCCTTTTACTTCGTAATCGACAATTTTATCTCTAGGTTTAGTTGAAATAACCGTGTTTAATGAATTTTCATAAGGGTTATACGAGACTACTCCGGCCTGATAGATATTGCTGTTTTGTTGTAATGAATTCACAAATGGATTATTTTCTGCAATGGTCGGCCCGCCAATTATGACCGCGGCAACTAAAAGAAAGAATGAACCGTTAAGAAAATGAGACGAATATTTACCTCTTTTGGCTAATAATAAAGCTACAACAATATCCTTTAGATTTTCAAAAATCCTTCCAAAGTCAAAAAGTCTGGATCTTGCGTAGCTTTTAAGAAAGACTAAATATTCTTTTAACTCTTGCATAAAGCGCAACTCTTATTTTACCATTTTATTTACGATTCGTTCGATGGCAACCTCAAAAGCAGCACGTTTTAAATCTAGAGCTTTAAATTTAGAAGCTTTTTCCCAAATTGAATTGAATGCCGAATCCATCATGATTTTTAACTTGTTGTTTACTTTATCTTCGCTCCACCGTTCACCATGCATATTCTGATACCATTCCAGATAAGAAACTGTCACGCCGCCACTATTTGCCAGAACATCCGGAATGATGATCACTCCTTGTTTAGTTAGATACCGATAGGCTTTTTCAGTTACTGGCCCGTTTGCCATCTCAACAATTATTTTTGCTTTTATTTTTTTCATATTGCTTTCATTGATAACGTTTTCTAAAGCTGCAGGTACTAAAATATCCACGGGTAATTCCAATAAAGATTCGCTGGAAATGGTTCTGCCAAAGCGGATGTCGCAGACCGATCCTTTGCAATAACAGCCTGCAACCGAACCCTTTTCTTTCTTGCAGTTCATGGTTGTATCAGGATCCAAGCCTTCCTTAACCAATACTGCCCCTTTTGAGTCCGAAACGGATATTACTTTAAATCCTTCATTATGAGCTAATTTAGAAAAGTAATATCCCACATTTCCATAACCCTGAACCGCAACAGTTAAATTGTTAAACTTTAGATTGTAAACTTTAGAATTTTTTAATTTATTCAGAAGTGCTTTTAGTATAAAAACTCCACCTCGACCCGTTGCCTCAGTTCTTCCAAGTGATCCGCCGATATTAATCGGCTTTCCCGTAAATGTAGCTCTTAATTTATTTAGTGTTTTTTCATTAATTTTTAATTTTTCATTCTTAACTTTTAATTTTATAAATTCATCTACCATCCACGCCATAATCTTAGGATTTGTATTTACATCAGGCGCCGGTACATCCAGTTCAGGCCCGATAAAATTAGAAATGGCTCTAACATAAGCTAACGAAAGATCTTTAAGTTCACTTTCAGATAAAGTTTTTGGGTTAACAATTACTCCACCCTTCCCTCCACCATACGGTAATCCTGCTACTGCACATTTAATCGTCATCAGAGTCGCTAAAGCCTGAACTTCTTCATGCGAAACATTCGGATGAAATCTTATTCCGCCTTTATAGGGTCCGAGGTTATTATTATGCTGAATTCTAAAGCCTTTGTAGATTTTTTTTCCAACTGAAAAATTTAGTTCGTGTATTACATTGGGTTGAATTAATCTATCAATTGTCTCTTTAGGCAGATCCAAATTTTTAGCTGTTTTTAATATTATTGCCTGCGCGCTCTCAAGCATTTTTTGGCCTTGATTCATACGTTTCTAAATATTTTTCAACTTCTAATGCGGCGGCGATTCCCATCCCGCTTGCGATCCCTGCCTGTTTATAAACAAAGTCAACACAATCTCCCGCCGCAAATACTCCAGAAATATTAGTAGATGAATTATAGTTAAAATCAAATTTATTTTTTATTTCTTCAATTTTTGTATTTTCAATTGTAATTTTAAATTTTTCATTTTTAATTTTTAATTTAGCCAACTCTAAGGCTAATCTACCAGATGTAACTATGTAACCCTTAGAATCGAGCTCTAAATGATTTAAAAAAATGTCCGTATCCGGTTTATGACCGATTGCCAAAAATAACCCGTCAACTTTTAAGATTCTAGAGTCGTCATGAGAAGATTTTGTCATTCTGGCTTGACCAGAATCTATTTTAATTGATCTTAACTTAACGCCTTCAACTCTATTCTCTCCTGATACATCTGTAATAACCGTATTGTAAAGAACCTCAATCTTCGGATTTTTCAAAACACGCTCCTGCATGATTTTAGAAGCTCTAAACTGGTCCCGTCTATGAATAAGGTGTACTTTAGATGCAAATTTTGTAAGTGTCAGCGCCTCTTCCATTGCCGTATCGCCCCCTCCAACCACAGCCACTACCTTGTTCTTGAAAAAAAAACCGTCACAGGTTGCACAGGCAGATACGCCTTTTCCGCGTAACCGTGTTTCGTTCTCAAGACCCAACCACAAGGCTTTTGCTCCAGTGGCAATAATAACGGCTTTGGCTTGATAACTGTTTTCAACAGTATCAAGAGTAAAAGGTGACTTATTAAATAGGACTTTAGTTATATTTTGATCTAGTATTCTGACCCCAAATTTCTGAACATGAGTTCTATATTTTTGTATCAATTCTGGTCCTAAGATGGACTCAAAACCCGGATAGTTCTCAACTTCCGAAGTCAGCATGAGCTGGCCGCCTGGAGGGGAACCGGCGAACATTAGTGGTTTTAATCCGGCTCTTGCAGTATAGAGAGCTGCGGCCAGTCCGGCCGGGCCACCGCCAATGATAATCACATTTTCAAATTTGGCAATAGAATTAGTCATTTTGATTCCTTTAAATTTTTATTAACCTTACGCAGGTAGTTAGTAGATAATAGTAAGGAGTTAGGAAAAAAACAAGTCCTTTTTAACCCTAACTACTAACTTATAACTATTAACTACTAGATATCGATTGACCGTTCCACAATCTGCCTGACTTCTTTCGAATCCTTAGGAGGAATATATTGAAAAATCTCAGTTACCAATATTTCTTTGGATAATCCATCAATAGCTTTTTTAACCGCTGAAATCTGCTGGAGTATATCAATACAGTTTCTTTTTGCCTCTAACATCTTCTGAATTCCTTTTAACTGTCCTATCAATCTATTTATTCTTTTACTCGTTTCCATAACTTTGAATTTTACACTTTAAACTTTTAACTGTACTAGGTACTAGTATAGAGTATATAATTTGTAAATTTCAAGAGCAAACGCGCTTGAAAAGAAAAGCGAGAAGATATAACATAATCATATGAATGACAGCGATAGAGAATCAGATCACACACCTCCTATTAAAATAAACCCTCAGATAGGAAACGATGCTAGAGTGGCAGCTTTTGAAGCAGTGGATTTAATAAGAAAACGCAAAATACAAAATAGGTGGAGCTCTCTATTAACTGATAGCGATTTAATTTCTGCGCTTCCAGAGTCGATTAGATTAACAAATGGCACTAACTATCAACCTGAAATTATTTCAACAGTCAAACCTGTTTCTCTACCCCTAAAAGGAGGAGGAGAAATTAGATTGAGTAGAGGGTTAATCGAACATGAATCAAGTAAATTAAAACTGGGATTAAATACTTTAGTGATTGGGATAACTACTACAAATGCCAAGGGTGAACCTATTGAAATTCCTAATTTGGAGTTGCCAAGAGATCAAGCTGATTATGAAGGTCTAGTTCAGAATAATGAAGAATATGTTATTAACGATTTTTTACCACCACAGAATTATAGAACGCTTCCAGTTGATAGTAATGAAGGTCATGCTAAATTTGCAAGTGGAATAAAAGAAGCTAACAGATTTCTTGCCTTATTTAAGGCAACAGATATTGATTCTGAAAGATTAGGTAAGCCATCAAATATACAAAAAGCCATTATTCAAAAACTAACGAGCACACCATTAAAAAAATAGCTATGAATTTTTAGGGAGCGACTTTCATGGAATCGAGGAATTATTTGTTGTTTTTGGTCTGTTTATTTTTTTAGATATAGGAAGAACTTCTTATATATTCTTCTAGATAGATTAACTGCATGCTCTGATATTATTGTTTTGTGGATTATAAGCCATTGCCATTTTACACCAGCTTAATAATAATTGAGTATGACAATTACAGTTCAATTTGATAAAAAGCTGGAGGAAATTACCGGTTATGCCTCATTTCACTCAGAATGTTCAGAGGAACTCAGCTTTGTTCAATTTCTTTACTTTCTTTTCCAGAGTTATCCGAAGATTGAACAACTCTACCCTCCCGGAACTATTGGAATGACTCTTAATAATCTAAGACCGACTGACTTCTCAATCCTCCACCATGGAGATGTTTTGAAATTATGGGTAGTAAAAGAAAAAATCCACTAGGAAAAATATTATCTTGCAAATTCTTCCCTCACTTTTTCAGCAAGGAATACTTTTAGGAGTGACTGATAGGGAACGTCTTTTTTGTTTGCTAGCATCTTTAAATCATAAAAGAGAGAATCCGGTATCCTGACTGTGATTGTTCTGGTTGAAGGCTTAAGATTTGGAAATACCGGATTTACGATGGCTTTATCCACATCAAAATACTCTGTGGTATCTGCTTTAGCCCAAAAATCTCTCTCTTCATCCTCGTTTTTAAATTGTGGTATTTTTTTTAGTTTTTTTTTCATATTCACTCCTTTCTTTTTTATTCATATCTCTTACGGATATGACTCTAATTTTTTTATTCCTAATAGTAAATACAACTGCCAAATTTCTATTTTTGTCAGTTCTACCCCAGATTATGAATCTTTTCTCAGTTATAGAATGCTTCTCATCAATAAGTAAAACTCTTGGTAAATTTTGAAAAACTTCCTCCGCCTCCTTATAGTGAACCTCGTGTTTCTTCCAACTTTTATCAATATTCCCCTCGTCCCAGTCAAATCCTTCAATCTTACTTAAATCTAACTCATTATTAGCCATCAATGTAAATAATGGTACAATACATTTTAAGTGTTGTCAATATGAAGAAAAAATTAGGGAGCGACTTTCATAGAGGCGAGAAATTATTTGTTATTCTTGGTTTATTTCGGCTTACTCTAAATTCAATAACTCCACAAATTGCTTTGGAGTCAAGACTTTTATTCCAGTGACTTTTTGCAACTCTTTTGCCTTAAAGTCTTTAGTATTTCCTGTGACAAAATATTTAACTTTCCCCAGAATAGCCGAGGTAAAAATCGGTTGATCTTTTTCATCTACAAGAAGTCTAATTTTGGGATCGATCTCTGCCGGATCGGCAATCAGCTCCGGCGGATTATTTGTTAATAAATCTTTAAATGAAGAAATGACTGCGGGAATTTTCTCCTGAATATTCCGCAAGGATTCCTCTATTACCAAGCTTGAAGTAACTAAACTAATTTCTTCTTGTTGATGAGCTTTAATGATTCTTTCACAGTTTCTCGAACCGTAAAAAGCCGAGAAAAATACATTCGCATCAAGAAACACCCTTAGTTTTGACATATCTTTGATCATAGTCCTCCTGGCGAATCTTTTTTAGATTATCCTGCATCTCTTTTTCCGGAACTCCACTTTCTTTTACTAATCTCTGAATTTCTTTTAAAGCGTCCAGAGCAACCTGTTTTTGCGGCTTGAGAACAATCTCATTGTTCTTAACCTGGGCGGTTAATTTGTCCCCCACTTTGAGCCCCACTTCTTGAAGCAGCAGCTCCGGAAAAGTCGCCTGTCTTTTGGGTCGAATATTGAGAGTAAATGTTTTCATATTTTTGTTTCCTACGTAAGATGTAGGATATCATACATCCTACAGGAATGTCAAATCAAAATTAAAGCACTACTCTTTTAAACTCTAGACTGAATAAATTTTAGGGAGCGACTTTCATACCTGCTAAGAATTCCTTGTTGTTTTTGGTTTTTTTGAGTTTTTCAGTTCTTGATTATGGAAATATCATGAAATTGTGGGTTGCGTAACAAATAATCCAACAACTATGTACTTCTTTTCAAGTAAAATAGCTAAATATGTCTTTTCAGTCTTACATATCATTAAAACTCGGATTTACCGATATTGATGACAAATTTGAAAGAATAATCAAATTATTGTTTGATATACAAAATGCATTTGACACTAATAAAGAAAGAAGGGCTTTACTAAAAAAGATTAAAGGTTATACCCACGTCAATTACACAAGATTGAAGGGGCTTTGGGATCTTGCTTCTCAATATTCTGAGAATAAAGGAAGGGGTTCGTTTGTGGAGACTGGTGTCTGGAGGGGTGGTTGCGCCGGAATTCTCTCTCATATTTCAAAAAAATACGGATATAAAAACAAATTATTTTTTTTCGACTCATTTGAAGGTTTGCCTCAGCCGGTAACTGAGGATGGATTAGACGCTAAGAAATTTGCCAATGAAAATAATAACGGGCAGCTAAAATCAATAAAAAAAATTGTCGCTGACGATACCTATATTAAAAATCTCTTATTTGAAAAATTAGATATAGATAAAAAGAAAGTAAACATTATAAAGGGTTGGTTTCAAAAAACTCTTCCAAAATACAAACAAATTATTGGTCCTATTGGAATAATGAGATTGGATGGGGATTGGTATGAATCAACAAAGGTATGTTTGGAGAATCT
>MGAF01000045.1:11374-30298 GCA_001789635.1 Candidatus Roizmanbacteria bacterium RIFCSPLOWO2_01_FULL_35_13
AGGAATCTTAACGTAGAGATAATTCCACAGGATCTTTCCGGAGCATATTTCATCAAACCTAATAGAACAAATAGATCTTAAGGAGCCACTTTCAAAGTAGTGAGAAATTCTTTATTGTTTTTGGTTTTTTTCAATTTTTCGGTCAGCGCCGTTATTGCCTCTTCCGGACTAAGAAGACCCATCATCCGGCGAAGTGTAGCCATATGAGCTAAGGCGTCCTTGTCTACCAGTAATTCTTCATGGCGGGTTCCGGACTTGAGAACGTCGATTGCAGGATAGATTCTTCTATCGGCAAACTTACGCTCGAGGTGAACTTCCATATTTCCTGTTCCTTTGAATTCTTCATAGATGAGGTCGTCCATCCTCGACTCTGTTCCCACCAATGCTGTCCCGATAATCGTGAGACTTCCGCCCTCTTCACAATTTCGCGCCGCGCCTAAGAATTTTTTGGCAGGATATAATGCTTGAGCATCAATTCCACCTGACATGCTTCTTCCGCTGCCTGAAACCGACATATTATAAGCCCTGGCAAGACGGGTAATTGAGTCCAGTAAAACTACCACCTTTTTACCCATTTCAACCAGTCTTCTTGCGCGATCAAGAGCGAGATTAGCGACTTTAACTTGTTGTCTTGGAGATTCATCGAAGTTGGAAGCGGCTACCTCTCCCTTGATGAATCTTTTAATCTCTGTTACTTCCTCAGGTCTTTCGCCAATTAAAATAGCCATTAAATAAACTTCCGGATGATTTTTTCCGATAGCTTCGGCTATTTCTTTTAAAAAAGTGGTTTTTCCCGCTTTTGGCTGTGAAACTATTAAAGCTCTCTGACCAAAACCTATAGGAGCCAGAACGTCAATAATACGGGTTGATAAAACATCTTTTTCAGTTTCAAGTTTTATCTGCTTATCAGGATGCATTGAAGTAAGCTGATCAAACTGCTTCCTGGTGCGGCTTTGTTCTTCTGTCAATTCTTCACTGTTGATTTTTTTGATTAAAAGCAATGAATGGAAGCGCTCTCCTTCTTTGGGTGGACGGGCCAGTCCCTCTACTTCATCTCCGCGGCGAAGCCAAAACCGGCGGATCTGAGAAGTCGAAACGTAGATATCCTTATCTGGATTTAGGATATAATCCTGTCGCAAAAATCCGTATCCCCCAAAAGTAATATCTAATATGCCTTTGGCTGTGTAACTTATCTTCAAATCTTCTCTTAAGCGTTCTTCTACAGGCCTGTCCCCAATCATTTGAGTTTGAGCTATTTTTTGCTCTACTTTTTTCACAATCTCATCTTCCTTGTCCTTCGAAGCTGCTTCCTTCGCCGAAGTGGCTACGGTTGCAGGGTCTTTAACCATAATTGGTTTTTCTTCATATTTTTCTAATAGTGAAGATACATCAAGCGCTTCCTCTGACTTTTTTTTCTTATCCATAAGATTAAATGTTAAATCTCAAATATAAAATGTCAAATCCAAATCTTAAATCTGAAAATTTCTTAGGTTTTAAGTTTTTAGATGTAGTTTTGAGTTTTGACTTTTCACATTTGACATAAACCAACATCAAAATCAAGTAATTTATCGCGAAAGCATCTCAAACATAAAAGGCTGAAGTTCTCTTAAGTAATAGTATTATATAGCGATCCTCCGCGATAAGGTAAAAACTGACTTTTTCCCTCTGAAGCAATGGGGGGATCTGTCTATCCCGCTTATCGGGTCAAGAACGCGATCCCATTTTCCCCGAAAAATTTCGGGGCTTTACCCTAGTTTGTGATAACGTTGAGAAAAAGTTTGTCCTTGCTTTTCAAGGAATCTTAGTCCCTATCAGGAGGATCAGAATCAAGTATACTAAATATATTTAGCCAATGTCAAATGATTTTATAGTCACTAATCTTCCATCGGCTCAATAATTATTCTTTTTTTATTTTCCTCAAGTCGCATCATAACAGTTGATCCCGGCTTAATACCTAATTTTCTTCTGAATTCAGCAGGAATCACTACTTGTCCCTTTATCGAAACTTTCCGAATCTTTTGCTTTAACATAGTTTTAATTTTAATTCAGCAGCACATTTATTCTAGTAAAACTTATCCCGACTATCAAGATCAATTGCGCTTCCCTCCTGCACTTACCTCAAGACTTAACTCATCGCTACCTGCCCGCAATGCTACGCAAAGCGTGGCAGGCGGGTTCGCTCGTCGTCTTGAGTTGCGTTTTATGGCGGGTGCGACGAAAATAACCAATTTTACTGTTAATTTTCATTTTCCTCTTGAAAAGAAGAAGAAGAAGAAATATAATTGGATTTATGTCTAAGGCAAATACGTTGACAGAACAGACTAAAAGTAAAGATCCTGTCAAAGAAATAATAGCATCACATGGAGATTATTATTCTAAATTAGCTCAATATTATAGAGGTTTAGGTATGGTATTTGAATTTCATTTATTTAAAGAAGCTGCAAGGGAACTTCATCGTATGGCTGGAAAGTTACGAGGCGGTCAGGATAGAAAGTAAGCTTTTGATTAACTTTACCTCTATAATATCTCCATAATCTTAAGTTTAGTAAAATATTATTTGTGAAAAAATATTGGGCTGTTTTGACTGTAACGATCAAGGAATACTTTGTCTACAGGCTAAACTTTATACTTTGGAGATTCAGGGTTGTCTTAAATATTCTTTTGCCGCTTTTTTTGTGGAGTGCAGTTTTTGATAAAAGCGCTGTTGTAGGAAATTACAATATGAGCCAATTCATCTCCTATCTGGTCTACGGTAATTTAATCGGAACATTTGTCTTTGGCACGCGGACTTTTGATATCTCTTCCGATATAAATGACGGGAAAATTATTAATACTCTGCTCAAACCTGTTTCCTTTTTTACTTATAGTTTTGCTAAGGAATTGGCGGATAAATCAGTCAATGTTTTTTTTGCATTCATAGAGATGTATATTATAGTGTCGGTTTTTAACCTGAATATTATTCCTCCCAAAAATCTGCTTTTATTCATACCTATTTTTGTTAACAGCATCCTCATATCTTATTTCATTAACCTTACCCTATCTTTTCTCGGCTTCTGGACAACCGAAATCTGGCCAATCAGATTTATTTATGTAATGCTTTTATCATTTATTGCCGGCAATTATTTCCCTCTAGATATACTTCCTCAATCTTTGTACAACTTTATTATGCTAACTCCCTTCCCCTACATGTTCTACCTACCATCAAAGTTACTTATTAGCAATATAGCAATACAACAATATAACAATTCTTTTATTATGTCTTATCTTTGGCTCATTGGAAGCTATTTAATTACCCGTCTTACTTGGATAAAAGGTATTAAAAGTTTTTCCTTCTGGGGAAGATGAAAAGATCTTTAAAAATATTTTACCTTTATGCTCTTTTGTCCTACAAAACCATTTTTCAAACAAAATTAGGGGTAGTGTTTCTTATAATGGGAAAAGTATTCAGATTTTTATTTCTCTTTTCCTTGATTTACCTCATCTTTAGTAAGACTAAATTAGTGAAGGGCTACACTCTAGATCAAATGATAATTTTTTACCTTACTTTTAACATCATAGACTCAACCGTTCAAATTTTATATAGAGAGGTCTATCGATTTAGACCTCAGATTGTTTCAGGATCTTTTGACCTAATACTCTTAAAACCACACCATCCTTTTTTTCGTATTCTTCTGGGAGGAGTAGACTTTCTCGATATTATTTTGATTATTCCTTATGTGCTACTCTTAATTTTTTTTGCTTTAAAAATAGAGACGATTTCTTTTGTATCAATTATTTCTTATTTAACACTGATTCTTAACTCATTTATCATTGCTACCTCTTTCCATATTATTGTTCTGGCTCTTGCCATCTTAACAACCGAGGTCGATCATACAATCATGATCTACAGAGATATTACAGGTTTAGCCAGATTTCCTTTGGAAATATATAAACAGCCAATTCAAGGTATATTTACATTTGTAATCCCCGTTGGTATCATGATGTCATTTCCTGCCAAAGCTCTTTTAGGGTTATTAAATCCTGCCACATATCTATTCTCGTTTTTCTTCTCAATTTTATTTTTACTTATTAGTTTAAAATTATGGAAATCAGCCTTAACCAAATACCAGAGTTGGGGCGGCTAGTAAAATCGATGACCACGGATTACTGACGGATGTCCACTGATTCTGATTATCCGTGGCAATCATATTTATGGGAAAATTATTATACGAAGATTTGACATATCAAATAAGAAAGGGTTGCTTTAATATATATAATAGTCTTGGTTTTGGTCATAAAGAACATGTATATCAAAAAGCCTTAGCTAAAGAATTAAATTCTTTAAAGCTTAATTTCGTAGAGGAACCTATATTAAAAGTAAAATATAAAGAAGAGGTAGTTGGAACTTATAAGCCAGATTTTGTGATCGAAGAAAAAATTATTGTTGAACTAAAAGCTGTTGAATTTCTGCCTAAATCATTTGAAATACAGTTACTGTATTATCTTAAAAGTACTAATTATCAATTAGGATTATTGATCAATTTCGGCTCACCTAAATTGTCAATTAAACGCCTTGTTTGGACATCTAACCATCCGTGGCAATCCGATCCGCGGCAATCCGCCAGTCATCCGCGGTAATCATATGATTAAAGTAGGCAATTTAACTAAAATCTATAAATCCCCAGTCAAAGGGAAAAATTTCCTAACAGATTTATTTAACCGTCAATACAAGGAAACAAAAGCAGTTGACAATATTTCCTTTGAAATTGGCGAAAACGAACTGGTTGGTCTTATCGGTCCAAATGGTGCCGGAAAAACTACCACACTAAAAATGTTGTCAGGTATTCTCTACCCTTCATCTGGAAACGTTAACATCCTTGGTTTTAACCCTTTTGAAAAAAACTACAAATTTCTAGAAAAGATCTCTTTTGTCATGGGACAGCGCAATCAATTAATTTGGGATCTGCCGGCAGTAGAAACATTTTATCTTAATAAAGAAATTTACAATGTTTCTGAAGCACGCTTTAAAAAAGCAGTCGGGGATCTGACAGAAATTTTAAGAGCTAAAGACTTACTTACTAAACCTGTTAAAACTCTTTCTCTTGGCGAAAGAATGAAAATGGAACTAATCGCAGGGCTCATTCATAATCCGAAGATTATTTTTTTTGACGAACCAACAATTGGTCTTGATATTTTTTCCCAGGAAGTAATCAGGGATTTTATCAAACAATACCATAAGGAATTTAAAGCAACAATTATATTAACAAGTCACTACATGGAGGATGTAAAAAGGTTGGCTAAAAGATTAATCGTCATAAATAAAGGAAAAATACTGTATGACGGATTACTCAAGGAAATCGTGGAAAAGTACAGTCAAGAAAAGCAAGTTGTAGTAACCTTAGAAAAGGAAGTTGATGCTAAAACTTTATCATTGGTCGGCAAACCACTATCATACACATTTCCTAAAGTTATCTATAAATTTAACCGCTCAAGAATTCCCGAGAAAATAAATTTGATAAATAAATTACTTCCCTACATCGACTTAACCATCGACGAAGAACCTATTGAAGAAATAATCAAAACTTTATTCCGCGAATGAATTAGAGTTTTGGAGTGTTGGAGTGTTGGTCGTCATTGCGAGGAAGCACTGATTAGGTGCTGACGTGGCAATCTATTTTATTATTTTGAGATTGCTTCGCTTCTTAAATCATCGCTCGCAATGACGTAAAGGACTAAATGATATTAAGTACACGTGGGTCAGATTGAATCCGTCTTGATTTCTCTAAAAAAACAGTTTATCTTTAAGATACTAATATAGTATTGTAGTATTGATTAGTTACTCAACTTTACGCAGAACGCAGAGTTTTATAGTTCGAGCGTAGCGATAGCGGAGTCGAGAACTTCTCGACTAACCCGCCTCGCCGAAGCTTCAGCGAGGCGAGTCGCTCGAAGTATAAAGTGCGTATGGTGAGTTTTGCTTAGATATTAAAGTAGTAATTCATGAATAAACAATTTAGAAAAAGAGGTATCGCTCCGATTCTTCCATTAATTGTAGTTGGGGTTATTTTAATCAGTGTTATTGTGCTTTCTTTTTTCTACAATAAGGATTCACAAGATTTTCGTCCGCGTGCCCAAACTGCTCACCAAGTTGCCTGTTGTCGTGATGACCCGAACCCTTATGATTGTATAGCTGCCGGACATCCTGCCGGGACTAAAGAGATAAGATTCGTCGGACTATATTATTATAACTGCGATTCGCCAAATAACAGTTACGGCTATGTTTCACCCTGCAACCCACAAAGTTTTAGAGGATTTAAATGTATTACTCCCACTGTGCCTCCTCCACCGCCACCGCCTCCTTTAAATCCTCCACCTCCAACTTCAGGATTCAATTGTGTTTCTCAACCGTGTTCAACATGGACTACAAATACCACTGGAACATATTATGCAAAAGTTAAAACTGGCACATTTTTTTTAAATGACCCTAATCCATTTTACAAAGACAAAAACTCTTGTATGAACGATGTTAGTAGTCTTAATGGAGTAAATGATCCGATGAAATTAAATGTATGTATCGTACCTC
Source organism: Candidatus Roizmanbacteria bacterium RIFCSPLOWO2_01_FULL_35_13 (assembly GCA_001789635.1). Classification (GTDB taxonomy): domain Bacteria; phylum Patescibacteriota; class Microgenomatia; order UBA1406; family GWC2-37-13; genus 2-01-FULL-40-13. The sequence continues at coordinate 17,937 of MGAF01000045.1, forward strand.
GCGTTATTCCTCTGGCTCAAGCATGTAGAAGACAAGGACAGGAAACCTATCAAGTGAAAGAATACCGCTGTGACGAAACAAATAATATAATTAGTCAATGCATGGGTAATGATGTATGGGTTCCGCTTGGAGCCCTTTGTGGAGAACGAAAATGTACTAACGAACCGACGAGTTATACTTACCGTTGCCTAGCTCCAGCCGAAACATTAGTTCAGAATAATAATGGTTATTTTCAAATAAATATCGCTTTAGTTCCGGAAAATTATCCTGATTATAATTCATTCAAATCTGATGCTAAAATTGCTGCAGATAAAATAATTGCTAGAGCTGGACTAGAAGCAAAGTACGTTAATATTTATATAGTAAATGAATATAATCAAACTTATCATACCAACTCTGGTAGCTTTGATTTAAGTAAAATAAATAATATGGGGGCAAAATTGATAGGTGCAGATTATGCAATATTAATTGAAAATCCTAACTCATGCCATAATTATCCTGGCGGTAATTATGTATGGGGTTTTGCCGCTGTCGCTTGTGGACCAAGTAATGCTGCTGAAAGCATGCCATCCCCAATGCATATATTTCCATTTATAGCCGATTTTTTTAATTAATTTATACCGTAAATATTAATTTACTATGAAATTAAAAAAAATATTTTTAAAAAAAATCTTAACGATTATTACTATTTCTGCATATCTATTTTTTTCATCACAGATTCAAGCTGCGCAACCGGTCTCTGATTTTAGATTAAATACCGCTATTAATCAATCCAATAACTATGTATTAAATTTCAGTACCATTGGACTTGAGACAGGACCTTATGTCAGTTACGGTATTGACTTTTCCAATAATTATTATGTAATTAAAATACTTGATAAGAATAATACTGAGCTTTTCAGCGGAAAAACTCTCAAGAGTTATCAAGATAGTCAACAAAATAGTCAAACTGTCATCATCAATCCCCTCAACCTTTATCTCCCTTACTTCAACGAGGCAACCAAAGTCCAACTTTTTGATGAAAACAACAGTTTAAAACTAGAAATTAATTTGGCTAACCATAATCTCGTGGGATTAAAGTATAGATACACAGCCTGCGATCTTTGCGGCTACTGTCCTCCGGATAAATTACCATCAAGTTGGGAAAGTTGCCGCAAATGTCTATATCCTAGTGCCAATCCGACCCCAACTATGGGCGATACTCTTCGCATTACCGATCCTTCAACTAATGACGGCCCAACTCCCTTTCCTGAAAAAACTTATACCGGAATAGGGTGTATAGGTTCAACGCCGGAAAAAGCCTCACAGGCTGTATTAAATATTATCTTTTCGATCGTTGGTGGCTTGGCTTTCCTGGCTCTGATGTACGGAGGATTTGTTGTTGCTACTTCTCAAGCTGAAGCTGAAAGACTGAATTATGGCAAACGAATTATCCGCGGAGCCATAATTGGAGTTGTAGTAACCTTATTATCTGCATTCATTGTTAAATTCATTGCCTCCGGAATTCTTAAGATACCGGGATTTAGTTAAATCTAACTTTGTGCTAAACTTATTAATACAAAATGAAGAAAACATCCATTATTTTTTTACTAATTCTTATTGTTATTTTGGTTTTTATCATTGGTGTAAGACGCGGACAACAGGTAGAAAAAACCAATAAAATAATAAATTATTTAATAAGTCTTCCTCCAAGCCAGACTCCTCAACCAACGCAAAAACCCTTGGAATTTAAAACTTATAAAAATAACGTTTGTGGTATTCAATTTCTCTATCCAATACAATTTAATAAATCTTCCGAATCGTCAGATAGTGCTCACTTTTCTGAGAAAGATGAAGTTGCCTTAAGTTTTAGTTGCGATAAAGCTAGTGAATTGAAAAATATCCTAGAAGACGAAACTGGTGCAACTTCGGAAATAAAACTGAAGGATAAGAAATTAATTGCTAAATCAGAACCTATTGGAAGTAAAGATATTATTACTTTTCAAATTAAAAATCCCTTTAAAAATCTCGCTATCTATGTATACATTGATAAATTGATCTTTCCTCTCTTCGAAAAAACTCTGGAATTTCTACCATGATTAGAGCTTAATAGCGACCCATATTCCACCGCTTCGGTGAAACTTGGCCTGGCACAATGCTATAATAAGTCTATGAATAAGTTAAAAATTGCTTATTTTGGCACGCCTTACGTCTCTTCCCGATTCTTAGAAAAATTATTAACAGACACTTCGATTAAACGTTTAATCGAAGTGAAGTTCGTTATAACTCAATCTGATAAGCCCGTTGGTAAGGAAAAAATCATAACTCCATCTCCAGTAAAGAAGACGGCTAATAAATATTCGATTAAAGTTTATGATCAAAACGTCAAAGATATTAAAGATAAGATTAAAAAATTAGACTTTGTTCTAATTTATGCCTACGGTTTTAAACAATATATTCCGGCTGATATTCTAAGTCTGCCAAAAATAAAATTTTCAGATACAAATTCCGGTTTTATAAATATTCATCCGTCGCTACTACCCTTATACCGTGGAGCTTCACCAATAGCTTATCCTTTAATATTAGGAGATAAAAAAACCGGTGTTAGCATTTTTGTCTTGGATGAAAAAATGGACCATGGACCGATTCTGGCTCAGGAAAAAATAAATATTGAACCAAACGATATGCGATCTGATTTAGAAGTTAAGCTCACGGATTTAGGTTTTGAGATGTTTAAACGAATGATACTAAACAACGATTCTGGGGTCGTCCCGACTCTGGCGGGACTCCCCGGAATGACGGCAACAGTTCAAGATCATTCGAAGACAACCCATGCACGATTTCTTACTAAAGACGACGGATTTATTCCGTTACCTCTTCTTAAGCAAGGGTTGGATAATTTAACTTTAAGTTTTAATGAACTGCCAAACATCATAAAGGAATTTATTACCAAATATTCAGTATCATCTATGACACGATCGTACAAAGATGATACATACCAAGCATCAAAAATTATATTTAATCTATTCCATGGCCTCTATCCCTGGCCAAGTTTATGGACTTTAGTAAGAATAAACGGTATAGAAAAACGCTTAAAAATAATTGATATGAGGTTTAAATCTAATCAACTAAGTAACCAAGCTTCTAAGCTAACTATTCATAGAGTTCAACTGGAAGGGAAAAAAGAAGTTGACTTTAAAACTTTTAACTCCGCTTACGCGATATTTTAGCTTTCACAGGTTCCGGAGCACTACCTTTTATATTGTTAAGAATATACAAACCTATTAAAGTAAAAATTATTAATCTTAAAAATGGAAATTGAATATTTATATTTAGAACGCTCAATAAAAGAAAAAAAGGTGTAATAATTGTCGCCAGGTGAAGATCTATCTGATAACTTTTTAGAAAACTTATGGGATAAGATATTAACTTTGCTCCTAAAAACAAGGCCAGAGCAACAAATAAAAAGTAAAACAACTGTCCAAATACAAAAAACAAAAAACTGCCGATTAATAAAAATGGCAGTAAAAAGACCGGCACTAGATTCAACAAAGGTATAAATTTATTTAATTGGTTGCGGACAAAATTTTGATTAAGAGTGAAGTTTTTTACTTCCTCAAGAGGTACAATCTCTATTCTACCGTCATCTTTATAATAAGAGATGTAGTTTCTGGATAACAAAGCATACGTTTGATATCTCTTCATATCGTCGACACTCGCATTTGTATCAATAACTAAAATATTTTTGATTTCGTCGGATTTTAACCCTTTTACATCTTCCATTTCTTTAATCCCCCGCTCTAATTGATCTACTGAAATAAAATAAGGTTCATTAACATTCGTTGTGACTACTCCGTTTCTAATTCTTATTTCCAGTTCAGCCGGATAAACTTTTCCCAAAGTGCTGGGAAATCGGTTAATAAAATCATTGAGTGGATTGAATATCTTTACGCCAAGAAATATTGTTGTAATAATAGATAATTGAAAGCAAAAAAATATGAAGTACTTCAAGCTGAAGCTGAAAGGAGCTTTAATTACATCTTTATAATATTCAGACGAACTGAAACTATTTCTCCAAACATAAAAGAATACTTTAAAGTAATTCATTATCTTAAGTATATTTAATGATTCCGTTTTCGTCAATTGCCTTTTGAGAAAGTTATGCGCTTGACAAAATGTATACTTGAATGTATATTTAAGTATATATGCAATTCATCACTACAACCGATTTAAGAACCAAGACTCCCGAGCTTATTAATACCCTTAAGCAAAACGGGGAAGTTTCTCTTATCCATAGATCAAAGATCGTAGGAATAATTAAACCGGTTGAAAATCAACCTAAACTCTTTGATGTCAAAGCCTTCAAACGGTTAGTCATAGACTTAAATCTTCCAAAAACTACCTATAAACAAAGAGAGAGTATTTACAGAAAGCATTTAATGAAGAAATATGGCAAAAATCTTTCTTGATGCTAATATTTTTATCGATTTTGTAGAAAAAAGAGGTATAAATATTGAAGATAAATTGGGGCAACATAATTTAGTCGTTTCTCCACTCTCAATTCATATACTTATCTACATAACCAAGAAAAAAATCCCAAATGAAAAATTGCTTAATATTATCAATCTATTTCTCATAGTTGATTTTAACAAAGTTATATCTGAAAAAGCCTTGCATGGTCCGACTAGCGATTTTGAAGATAACGTTCAGCTTCATTGTGCAGCTGCAGCCGAATGCGACTATTTTCTAACTAACGATAAAGGACTATTAAAAACTAAATTCTTCGGCAAAACCCAAATTATTAATAATCTATAATAATCCTATGAACTTGAAAAATAAATTCGCAATTGTAACCGGCTCTTCGACCGGTATAGGCAGAGCAATCTCAATTGCCTTGGGTAAAGAAGGTGCCTTTATTGCTTTGGTTGCCAGAACAAAGGATAGACTACAAGAGACAAAAAATCTCATAGAGAAAGCCGGGGGGGAAGCTGAAATATATCCCACAGACCTAAGTCTGATTGAATCCGTTAATCAGTTGATTGAAAAAATAAAAAAGACAACGAAAAACGTAGACGTCTTGGTTAATGTGGCAGGAATATGGCATGGGAGAAATGAAGTTTATGCAGGATGCAACTTAGAAAACTTTGCTCAAAAGGTCATTTTAGATACTTTTATGGTTGGGGCAATTGCTCCAACTCTACTTGTTCATGCTTTTGTTCCTTTTATGAAAAAAGGCTCAAGAATAATTAATATTTCCGGCACTTTTGAAAATGGTGGGAAAGGTTGGTTGCCCTACTATGTATCCAAAAGAGCTATCGAGGACCTAACGATTGGATTATCTCAAGAACTAGAAAGGGAAAATATTTACGTAAACGCTGTTTCTCCTTCCGACACAGCTACTGAAGCTTATAAAAAGTATTTTCCCGAATATATTAAAGATGCGATCTCTCCAAATGAAATAGCAAAATTTATAATTCATCTTTGTTTAAAAGAAACCGACGGAGTAACGGGAAAGGTCTTTATATTAAAAAAAAATCAAAAACCTTTTGAGAGTTTTCATTATTAAAATTTTCACCACTTCTCAACTTTTAAACCTTTTATCATTTTAAAATGTTTCAAATTACCTGTGATAAGAATAAGGTTATATTCAATAGCCGTTGCTGCAATAAAAGCATCAAACAACAAAATTCCTGATGCTAAATGATGCTCCTCTAAAATATCAAGGGCTTTTTTTGAAATAAGTTCATTCGTGTGAATGACTTCAAAGTTTTTAAGCATCTGATTAATATTGCTGAGAGCTTTTTTATCTCTCGCTCCTTGTAAAAGCTCTCCGACTGTTACAGCAGATACCTTTATTCGGGAACGATCTTGCAATAATTGAAGTGACTTTCGAAAGCCTCTTAAATAATCGATAAAAATATTACTATCACAAAGATAAGTGTTCATTTTGATTCGTAGATTCTTCTGCTGTTTTTTTCCCTGATCATTCTCACCCAGGCTGCCGAATCTTTCATATCCTCTCTATCCTTCCACATTCCAAAAGCAGGTAGCTTGCTTAAATCAATTTTTTTTAATTTTTTCTTTTGTTCTTTTTTAGGAGGAATAATTAAGGCTTTTTCTTTGCCAAATTTTTTCACACGGAAAGATTGCCCGCCAATAGCGACTTTTTCTAAAATCTCGGCTAAATTATCTCTTAAATCCTTAGTTGAAATAGACTGTATATCCTGCATAATTAAATAATATTACAAAGTTGCAATTTTGTCAACTTTACACTAAAAATTTGTGACTTTAAAAAGGCTACCGATGAAGTAGCCGACAATCGCGGAAATCATTCCAATTAGCATCATCTCGATCCCCTGCTTTAATAAATTCCTGCCGAGTGTCTTCTTGGCTTTGTAATAACCTACTACGAACAAAGCTGCCGAAGAAACTATTATGGCAATTACTATAGCAGGTTTTATCGCTAAAAAGAAAAAAGGCAGAAGCGGAATAAACGATCCAACAAGCGCCGACAGTCCAACAACTATTCCATCAGAAAAAGCTTTTTTCCTATCGACAGGTTCAAGTTTAAGCTCTTGTTCCATCATCACCTTCAACCAAACATCTTTCTTTGAAGTTATTTTCTCGACTATTTCATCCAATACCTTACCTTTAAATCCATAGTTTTCGTAAAGGGCTTTGATTTCTTCTCTTTCTCCTTTCGGCACATGCTCAATCTCCCATTTTTCCCTTTCGTATTCCGACTGATAATAGTCTGCCTCTGCAATTTTAGAGGTATAAGCAACCGCAGCCATCGAGATACTTTCAGCAAATGTAGCAGCCAATCCGGCAACAAGAACAATTTGATTGGATGAAGTAGCGGCCGCAACACCAAGAATTACTCCCAAAACATTTACCAATCCGTCCTGTCCACCAAGTATAATTTCAGGAAGATTAAACCCTTTTAAATGCGCTTCTTCGTGATGAATATCATTATGTACAGCCTCTGTCGTATGGGCGATTTTAATCTGCTCAACATTATTCTGCAAAAAAGCCCGCCTTGCTTTATCAACACGATTCATATACCTATATTATAGTGAAGTTTATTTGTAGTGTTCACGCACTTGAAAAAGAATATAAAGAGAAAGGAGTGAGCCAATCAGCAAGCCTCCTAAATTGAATGTTACAACGTATTGTACAGCTCCAACCAAAGTTGCATAATAAACCAGATTCCAGGCATTTCTGCTATTCTTAAATAACCCGGGAATAGCCATAGCCTCAAGTACCATTTGAACTGCTGAAAATACAAAGGTAATTACAGTATTTGTTCCGGCAGTTACTCCTCCCATAAAACTAAATGGAACCATAAGCGCACCCAAACCAAACACAAATAAAATAACCGGCAATGTTAGAATAAAGATAACTAATATAGCCCAAGGTGCAAATTTAACTATAGTTTCTTTAATATTTGTTGGAAGAGCAGGCGCTTTCTTAACTAAATATTCATGAAGAAGATCCTCAAGTTGTTTCAAATAACTTTTGTAATTGGTACTCATTATAAATCAAAACTATTGACTCATTTTACCGACATACCACAAAAGCAGCATTGCTGCTACAACAACAAAGACTACTCCAACCTGCATTACCGGAGAAAGATCATTTTTCGAGCTTGAACTTGACCTTACGGGTGAGCTTTTTGTTCTTTTAACTTTTCTAGCCATAAAAAAAGGATAAAGAAACACACTGTCAATGTCAAGCGGAAAACATAATTATTTTTTTAAAGCTTATTTTAAGGCTCTAAAGCTCGATTTTTGTGGTATACTGTGCACTTATGTCACGGCTGAATATTTATTTATTACTCGTATTGGCTTTTCTTCTTATTTTTGCCCACCAGGACTCGGCTGTCGTGGATAACTCGATTAATCGGGCTACTATGGCGCCGATATCTTCTCCAACCACCACCCCAACCCCTACTCCAACAATTCCGCAACCACGCCAATTTAACATTCCAAAAATTAACGTATCCGCTCCAATCGTACCGGTCGGCGTAGATGAGAACGGAAAAATGCAGTTACCGGAAAATATAAATGAAGTAGGTTGGTATGAACCAGGGTTCAAACCGGGAGAACAAGGAAATGCTGTAATTTCCGGTCACCTTGATTCAGCAACAGGTGAGGGCGCAATTTTTTATCATCTCCATGAACTTGAACCCGGTGACAATCTTATAACTACAGACGAATTTGGTAATCAATATACTTTTGCAGTTACCGCGAAAAAAGCTTATGAGTTTGACAAAGTCCCTCTTGAAGAAGTTTTTGGAAAATCCGCAAAAAAACAACTTAACTTAATTACCTGCACAGGCCAATGGATCGCAGATCAGCAAAATTACTCTCATCGTATGATTATATACTCAGAACTTCAGAGCGTTTCTCATTTTCAAATTTCTCCCACAATGTAAATTCAAAAAATTCCTTTTTCTTCAGATAATTTTTAAGGATATATTCTGAAACTATATGATAATTTGAATTTTCCGGAGGTTCATTGGTTAAAATTAGCCGGATACGTTTCTTCTTTAAATTATCTACCACTTCTCTTTCCTGTCCAGGAGAATGAAGTCCAAGAGGCAGATTAATATATCTTGTTGGATTTTTGCGGTCTGTAAGAAAATAAAACATGGGAGCGTTGGGAAAAATAAAAATATAGTCGTTTTTGGTTGAATTTTTTTTAATTTCACCGACCACTTCGGGAATAACCCTGTTAAATTTTTGGTCGACAAATATTTTTGCCTTTGTTTGGTCGCTAAAACTATTCTGTTTGTAAAGGGGGGAATCCCAACGGTAATAATTTTTAAATAATCCGGTGTAAAAACCTAAAATTATTATTACTAAAATCGACCCATAAACCAGGGTGTTAAATAGATTCTGGACAAGTCTTTCGACAGGCTCAAGATACTGAGTTTGATCGAAGTGCCGGAATGATGTTCGCCTCGCTGGAGCTTTGGCGAAGCGGGTCATTCTGGTAAGCGATGATTTTTGGAGCGCATCCAGAATCTGTTTTGAGTTTCCTAAAATTAAAGCTAAGGGAATTCCGGTAATTGCCATTAAAACGGACAAATGTGGGTAATCAGATGTCGGTCTGATACCAAAAAGATAAAACAGCAAAGTAAATAATGGAAAAATTAACATTTTAGGTTTTTTTCTCAATAAAAATATTGCTGCAACAGAAATAGTTACAGGCAAAAGATAAAAAATTCCTTTTAAACCCGTAGGAAAGGATGTCGAAGCAACCCCTTCGAGTAAAAATCTTTTAACCGTGTAAAAGTAGAAATTATTTAAAAAACCTTCCAGAGAACCTGTTGATAAAAGATAAATTAGAAAAACTAGTGTGCCTACTGAAAAACCAAAAATAAATTTTGAAAAGTTTCTAAATTGTCTTATTTTTCCAATTTGTCCCATAAGACTCATTTGAATGATGACTGTTAAAAAAACCGCTATTCCGAAATTCTGTTTCAGAATCAATGTAATGAGTGTCATCAACCCTACAACTAAAAAATTGGGCCAGGCCAATAAAGTAGCAAGTCCTGCTGTTAAAGCAAACATCGACGGCCAGGGAAAATTAATATGTGTCGGCCCCCAGACAAGATAAATTAACACTGCCAAAAATGACCCAAAATAATTTTTTGTCGATCGAAAACAAATTTTGTAAACAAGGTAAACAGCTAACAAGCTAACCAGCAAACTTAATATTCTCCCCGCCAAAATACTTTCTCCAAATATTTTAAAAGCCGCCGCCGTCAGAAAAACCGTTCCGGGTGTGTAAATCAAATCAAAATCTCTATAGGGAAGTTCTCCCTGAATAACTCTTTGCGCAGCATGCAGAATAAATCCTTCATCATAATAGGCAAACCCCCGATTAAAGAAGAAACTTAAAACAAAAAATGAAAACAAAATTATAAAAAAGTTTTTAATAGTCAAAAAATTCATAAGGAGTAGGTCCGCTGATTAAACGCTTTACTTTTCCCTTGGAATCAAACTCAAATCTGGCCATTTCCCGATCAGATTCCCACTTACTACTATTAATTTTATCCCTGTATTAAGCTTTTTATTTATGTAACTGTCATCTTTCATAACTTATATTCTAACTTTTTTCACAAGATATTCCACTCTTTACTCAAATATTTCTTTCTCTAAACTTTTCGCCAAGTTTAAAAAAAAATCCTCCATTTCTTTTGGATTATATCGAACTAGAGCTCTTGGTAAGTCTTTTGTTTTTAAAAACTCTCCAACCCTTAAAAACTGTGATGACAAATTCATCCTATCGATATGCCAGTCGAATTTAGCCTTTGCATCAAGAATTAGCTTTTGAAGATTATAATTCTTTTCTATTTTAAGAATGTAATAAAGGTCAAAAAAGTCTCGGACTCTTGGCTTCATAAATATAGTGTGCACCTTATTAACTGCAATATCATAGACGCTATCAATCTCTAGATTTTTAAATATGAGCTTATAGCTCACAAGCCCTAGCATTTGAGAGCGATTTCGCTTGACAAGTTTCAGTTTTTTTTTAATTTTTTCTAAGAAAGAATCAGTTAAACTAGGATTAACTTCGACTTTTTCACAAAATAAATCAATATCTTCAGATAGTCTATGCTGGTAATAAAAAGCTGCCAATGCCGTACCTCCCGTAAGGTAATAATTTTTTACGACGTAGGGATCAGCTTGTGCCAGTTCCAGAAAGTTAAATTGGTTGGGAGTGAGTACAGTTTTCCCCATAATAAATATTCTACTGCCCGTGCTTTATAAGGATCAAGCTTGTCTTTTATATTTGGCCAGGCTTTTTTAACTTCTTCGCGGTTAAGTTTTTCTCCCTCATCAAGCCCGTAGTTAATAAGCTGAACCAAATACCATAATCGGTATTCTTTGGGATATTTCTTCTTGAAAGTTTTTTCATCCGTCGACCAATTCCACATATCATTATTTTACCAAATAAATCCGTTTGTTAACAGGCTTCACTCTTTTTTTCGACATCCATAATTTTTTTCCTGGTCACTGCATTCTTGATCAATTTTTCGTCTACATTTCCGCTGAATATAATTATGCTGTCGTATGATTTTATAGGGTATTCTAATATATTTTCAATTTTTTTACCGTTAACATAACCGGTTAAATTTTTGTTTGGTTTTATTTTGTAATTAATATTAGTAAAAAGATCTTTCCATTTTGCACCTTCTGCCTCGACGTGGACGACATCTTCCACTTTATCATGCAGATGAGCTTTTTCTATTTGTTCATTTTCCTCACTCCCCTCCTCTTCTTCACCACAGGGTTTGATTGACATATATTTTATACCGGAAAAGTCCTGAAGTTTATTATCTACATAGACCTGAAAACCAGCATGATAGTGAATTTTTTTTACACTCTGCTTCTTTTTTTGGTAGATAAAAATTCCAATTAATATTAAAAGAAGAATTAGACTTAAAATGACTAATTTTTTATTCATAATTTTGCTGGATTAATGCGGATTATTTTATCATCATTTTCTTTGGGAAATCCCCTGCCGTCTCTATTACTAGTTGTGATATACAACATCCCATCAGGCCCTTTAATAACCTCACGAATCCTACCAAAATCTCCTTTGAAATGTTCTTTTATATCTGCTTTTTTGAATTGAACATTAGTTTTATAAAAAGCTTCATAGAGAGTTTGACCTCTTAAACCCCCAAAAAAAAGCGAGTCACCAATAAATGCAGCTCCAGACGGTGCCCAGGTAATATTAGTTCCTGAATTTATAACTGGTGTCTCCATGTCGGATCTACTTTCATCGCCTTGAATCTCTGGCCAACCGTAATTTTTTCCGGGTTCAATTAGATTTAATTCATCAAGACCTGACTGAATCCCGGATCGACCGTGTTCTGTCGCCCAAAGTCTGCCTGAATCATCCCAGTCAATTCCCTGCGGATTTCGATGACCATAAGTATAAGTTCTATTGCCGAACGGATTATCAGTTACAGGTTGTCCGTTATCAGTTACACGAAGAATTTTACCTGCCAGAGAATTTTTATTCTGGGCAAGCGAAGGCTCCTGGGCATCACCTGTTGTTATATATAAGTTTTTATCAGGTCCGAATTTTATTCTTCCACCGTTATGATTACTATTGCCAGGAATTTGATCAACGATAATTTTTTCTTCGCTAAGTTTTCCGTCTAATTCCGTATATCGCATTCGCACTACTCTATTTAAAGTATTATTACCATTGTTTTGATACGTGTAATATAAATAGACAAATTTATTGGCCGCGAAATTCGGATCTAAGGTTATATCACTTCCTTTTAATTAGTTAATACTTGTTATCGTCTATAGGATTAAACTCTAGGCCACCAGTGGAATAGAGTCTTTGCGGTAATT
>MGAF01000046.1 GCA_001789635.1 Candidatus Roizmanbacteria bacterium RIFCSPLOWO2_01_FULL_35_13
TAGGACTTCGGGATGTCAAACCTTGGTGAGGTTTTTCGTTTCGTTTCGAATTGAACCACATGATCCACTGGTTGTGTGCCTCCCCGCCAATTCCTTTGAGTTTCAACCTTGCGGCCGTACTCCCCAGGCGGTCTGCTTAACGGGTTACCTTCGCCACACGAAACCAGAACTCAGTTATCAGTAAAAAAACAGATCACTGGGTACTAGTTTCATGCAGCTAGCAGACATTCGTTTAGGGCTAGGACTACGCAGGTCTCTAATCTGCTTCGCTCCCCTAGCTTTCGTGTCTCAGCGTCAATTATCTTTTAGAAACTCGCCTTCGCCACCGGTGTTCCCTAGGGTATCAACGCATTTCACTACTCCTCCCTAAGTTCCAGTTTCCCTAAAGAAAATTCAATTCTTATAGTTTCCTGCCCTTTCCTATGGTTAAGCCATAGTATTTAAGACAAGACTTATAAGAAAGCCTACACGACCCTTTACGCCCAATAAAACCGGATAACGTTTGGGGCCCACGTGTTACCGACGCTTCTGGCACGCAGTTAGCGGCCCCTTTCTTATAAGGTACAGTCACCCCGATGTAACATCGGGATTCTTCCCTTACAACAGTAGTTTACACTCGTTAGAGCTTATTCCTACACGCGGCGTTGCGCGGTCAGGCTTTCGCCCATTGCCGACTATTCCTGATTGCTGCTTTCCGTAGAAATGGGGTCCGTATCTCAGTACCCCTCTGGCTGAACACCCTCTCGGGCCAGCTACCTGTCATAGGCTTGGTAGGCTATTACCCCACCAACTACCTGATAGGCCGCAGGACCGTCCCAAAACGCGCCGTTAAACGCTTTACCCCACAAAAAGCGGGGACTATAAGGTATTATCCCCGCTTTCGCGGGGCTATCCCTTATTTTGGGGTTGGTTCCTACGTGTTACTCAGCCGTCCGCCATTTACCTGCCTTGCGACAGGTGCATTCGACTTGCATATCTCAGGCACGCCACCAACGTTCATCCTGAGCCAGGATCAAACTCTTAAAAAAATCAGGCACAAGACTGCGCCTGATTCACCAGGTACCGAATGGTACCTGGACCTAACCCGTTTACTAGACTAAATTAATTGTTAAAGTGCCTGTCAATTCTATTAAAAATACTACACATTGTCAAACTTAAATTTTTGGCATTGCCAATTTAATCAAATCCGGTTGATTATTACTTAATTTTAGAAGACCTTTAATTACGGAATCATCCGGGTCTGTCGACGTTATAACATCTATTTTTAATTCCTCCGCTAAAAATTTATCAAGACCCGGCACATTTGCCATAGCCCCTGTCAAAATAACACCTCTTTCATAAATTTCATCAACCACCTCGGGCGGTGAGACATCGATTAATTCTTTAACTCCGTCTACTATTTGATATATAGAGCTATATAAAGCCTCTTTAACATCGGAGGAATTTATTCGTACTGATTTTGGCAAGCCGTTTTCCAGAGATTTACCGCGAACGGCAAATGTTTTATTTTCTTTTTCAAAATGCAAAAGTAAAATTTTTAGATGTTCGCACGTAGGTTCTCCTAAAACAATCCCGTATTTCAAATAAGCATAGTTGGCCAGAGTCTGATTCATGCTGTCACCCGCGGTTTTTATGGTTTTTTGCGAGACAATACCGCCCCCGCTTATGACGCTTAATTCAGTTATACCTCCTCCAAAGTCTATAATTAAATGCGGATGATGATAAAAAATATTAACTCCCGCTCCTAGCGCAGCCGCCACAGGTTTTTCGACTAAAAATATAGAAGAAAATCCCAATTTATAAAGTGCTTCTTCTACCGCTCTTTTTTCAATTTCGGTAGCAGTATGGGGGACGGATGCAATCGCGCGCAATTGAGGTTTTATTATATTAAATTTGTTAAAATAAATATATACGGATTTTTGCATAAACTTTTGCAAAAGTGCTACTTCTCCATCAAAATCAGATATGACTCCATGAATAACCGGTCGGATAATTTTTATGAATTCAGGAGTTTTACCGACAATTGTTTTCGCTTCAGTCCCGAAAAAAATGTATTCTTTACTAGTGGTATTTATTCCGATATAAGTTGGTTCACTGAGGACTTTACCCTTGTTTTTTATGGCAATTCTCGTATTGGTTGTTCCGAGATCGAAACAGACATCAAAAGTTGACAGAAAAGGCGGTTTGAATTTTTCAATAAATTGGCTAAAATTAAACATAACTAATGATCGATAAAATATTATTGCTTTTTTACTCTTTACTTTTTTTTACAACTCCTCTATTGATGTCGCCTTTTACATCGGAGCTTTTTGAGTTTAACAAACTCATTTTTATTTATCTGATCACTTTGGGAGTTGTTTTTATCTGGTTACTCAAAATGATTCTCAACAGGAAAATTATAATAAAAAAAACTCCTTTTGACATTCCCATTTTGCTTTTTTTTGCTTCTCAAATTTTTTCGACTTTTTTTTCTATCGATGCTCACACTTCCATCTTTGGTTATTACGGTCGTTTTAACGGCGGCTTACTATCAATCATCTCTTACATTATTCTATATTACGGTTTTGTATCGAATTTAAAAACTCCTCTGATTAAATTACTAAAAATTTCCCTTTTTTCCTCCCTGATTGTCATTATTTGGGGTCTTTCCGGAAAGCTGGGTATAGACTTTTCCTGCCTTCTTTTTGTAGGACAGATTGGTAATAACTGTTGGACAGATCAATTCCGTCCAGCCGAAAGGATGTTCTCTACTCTCGGTCAGCCAAACTGGCTGGGGGCATATTTAGTTATTAATTTTTTTATTGGAGTCTTTTTTCTCTTAAATAACGTCCTTGTAAATAAAAAAACGAATTTAAATTATTTCGTAGTTGGTTTTTATCTACTCCTGAATTTCAGTGCAATTTTATTCACACGCTCTCGGTCCGCACTGTTTGCTGTTTTATTTGGAATAGGCCTTTTGCTCGTTTATGGACTTTTTAAGTTAAAAGTCTTGATTACAAAGAGAGAAAGAAATTTAATAGGCTTTATTCTCTTACTATTTTTTTTAGCAGTATTAATTTTCAAAACCGGTATTGAAAAAATTGACAGATTTATATCTTTTTCTGCCTATTACAAGGCCACGAATTCAAACGCATCGGTAGAATCCGGCAAGCCAAAGCAGTCTGAATCAGACTCAGGAATTACAACATCGGCTGATATACGCAAAATAGTCTGGAAAGGCGCAATCGATTTAGGCTTAAAATATCCGATCTTTGGCACAGGTGTCGAAACATTTGCTTACAGTTATTATTTTACCCGTCCGGTCGGGCATAATCTTACGTCAGAATGGGATTATCTTTATAACAAAGCCCACAACGAATACCTAAATTATCTAGCCACTACGGGTTTTGCTGGTCTTATTAGCTATCTTTTTTTTATTATTTCGGTACTAGTTTATAGTTGGAAAAATATCAAATATCAAATAGCAAATAGCAAAGATACTAATCAAAAATCAAAAATTGAAGATAAAAGCAATGAACTGTTGATTGCGTGTTTGCTAATTTCTTACATAACAATCTTAATCACTAACTTCTTCGGATTTTCCACTACGACTATTAATTTATTTTTTTACCTGATTCCGGCGTTTTTCTTTATTTTAGGAGAAAAACAATCAACTATTAACAATCAACAATCAACAATTTCTAAGTTTCCCTTAAAACAAAAAATTATGTTTTTGACCATACTGCTAACTGTTATCTACTTACTATTTGGATTAGTCCGTTACTATCTGGCAGACGTAAAGTACTCTAAAGGAGATAACTACAGTAAATTGGGTGATTATCAAAAAGCGGCTCAATATCTTACAGAAGCAAATAATCTCAAATATGATCATGTTTACGAAGATAAACTTTCCTATGTCTATGCTAATCTGGCTTTTGCAGCTTCATATCAAAAAGAAAAAGGTATTGCCAATAAAATGATCCAGACTTCAGACGATCTCAATAAAAAAAGTATCAACGAGTCACCAAGTAATGTGCTTTATTGGAAAACAAGAGCCAAAAATTATTATTTATTTTATCAAGTAACTCTTAATTCGAAAGATTTGGAAGATGCAATTTACGCTTTACAAAAAGCCAGAACCCTGTCGTCCTCGGATCCGAAAATTCCTTACAGTTTAGCAATATTTTATTCACTTTTGGAAGAAGAAACCAAAGATGCAAATAAAAAACTACAGTTTCAAAATTTAGCCATGCGTGAGATTGACCAATCAATAAATCTAAAAACAGATTACCGTGACGGTTACTTCCTCAAAGGTCAACTCCTCAAAAAAACCGGTCAATCCAATGAGGCCAAAAAAACTTTCAATTTCATTCTCCAAAATCTAAACCCCACCGACTCCGAAGTCCAAAAAGAACTGGAATCACTTTGATTTTAAAGTAGTTGAGCTTTTAAGTTTTTTGATTTGCTGCTCAGTTTTTTCATGCTTGCTAAACCATTTGATAGCCTCGTCATTCTTACCTTGGAGTTTGAGATTAGCAGCGGCATTTAGATAAGTTTTAGATAGAAGAGCCAAATATTTTATCCTTTCATCCCCGTCAAAACTATTGGAAAAGATGCTAATCCTTCCTAATTGATCAAGCTCACCCATACTAGCTGTTTGTTCAAACCATTGCCAATATAATCTTAATCTGTTATCTTCACTCATTACGCTACTATTAAATTGTCCGCTACTTTGAATTAATTTCTGTACTGCATTATCTGGCCAGACGCCCTGTTCATTAGTCAAAATACTATCCGGAGTCGGTTTTATTCTTGCTAATTGAGGTAACAATTTTAACTTAGAGAAAGCATCTTTTACCGAAAATTTCAATTCTTCAATAGTTCTATCATTCATAATGAAGTAAATCTTACTTCTTCTTCTTCTTCTTTTCAAGCAGAAATAATTTTAAGGAGTTGTGTTGGTGCTGGGAACGTCAAATTGACACGGTTACAGAGGAATAAATGCTCAAACTAAAAATAAATTATTTAACTGCATAAAGCGATGGTAACAAACGGTTAAACATTAATGAAGCTAAATATTGGGAGAATTATTTCTTTCTTTCTTCAAAAATGGTTTCTTGTTTATCGTTGTTAAAAGTTACATTGAAAAAATCAAATATACCTTCTTTTCCCAACAATAGCGGGGTTTTATCGTTATTCGTAAAGGAACAGTGAATATTAAATTTTCTGTTACAAAAAATAATCGGAATATTTCCCTCCCACGTTTTAACAAGTTCTTTACCTATTCCTTGAGACTCGCTTTCAATGAGAGATTGTTTTTTTACTCCTAAAAGCGTAATCATGTAGTATGGAAGAGTTAGATTATCTGCCCCTGTATCCATAATGAAAGAAAATTCTCGGTGTCCACGAACTGTTTCTAAAAAGATCGTTACAATTGGATAAGGAATTCTATGATTTTCAGCTAATCTGAATTGATAGGGAAATGTGAAAGACATGTTTTACATGAATCGGGGGAATATGCATTACAATTTTATCTTCATCTTTGATTTTTTTTTTGTCAATAAGTTTATATAATTTTTTAATATCCTCACCGAAGGCGTATATTTGTCCGCTTGTTTGTGATATTAAGGCAAAACCACCATCCTTATATTTTTTTTGAAGTTTGAAAAGAATATTTTTATTTTGCATCTTACTGTAAATTTACACTTCTGCTTAACAAAAATCAAGTGAAAATTAAAATTTAAGGAGTTGTGTTGGTGCTTGTTACTGCATAGCGGCAGGGATCGCAGGGTTGGGTATTATTTCCGCTGCAGTCAAGTCCGTAGCCGTTTTGATCCACACCCGGACCGCTGTCATTTGGATTTTCAATACATGAATAAAGTTTGTAGTAGGTTCCGTCAGAATCATAAGAGTATGCGCTGCCATTGGGATCGAAAGGAGTTTTTTGCAAATAAGTCGCCATCCAACAGTCACCGGATGAATGGCAAAACGGATCCCCATTATTTGGCAAACTTAAGGGATAGCCCTGATTATCCTGATAATAGACTTCTAGAGCTTTTTGAATTGTTGAAAGATCAGATTTCCTTCTGGCATCTTTGGCCGCTTTTAAGGAATTAAAATAGCTGGAAATTCCTAAAGTTGCCAGTATTCCTATTATTGTGATCACTATAAGTAGCTCAATTAACGTGAAAGACTTAGTCATATTTATAAAATTCCTGTGAAGAAAAGATTTTCTCAATCCTTATTGACTGATACAATAGATACAGGCTGCTCCCGGCGCGGCACATATTCCTGTTGCCCCAGTACCTGCAAGTATAGCGCACGCACTCGTAGTATATTTTAGCACGGAATTCGTGGCTATACTTTTAGAAACCGGTTGGAATGATACCTGCCAGGCTGTCGCAGATCCGTCATTGACCAATACGCTGACCAGGCTTCCGCTATAAGATTTTAGTTCGCCCGAATCAACTAAAGTATCACTTATTGTTCTTCCGCAAGTTCCGATTGCACCCCCGAGTGAATAGGCTGTTCCATTAGCACATCCTGCAGCGTTTGAGCAAACTCCGGCTGAAAGTGTCTGCCAGGGCCAACAAGTTCTGGAAACAAAGTGTCTTGCAATAGCACCTTTGACTTCTCCCACTGTCGACAATGTGGCTGAATCCGTAGCTTTTCTTGTCTGTTCGACCGGATCAAGCGCAATAAGAATTCCAATTGCCAGAATTCCGATTATCGCAATAACTATAAGCAGTTCGACTAAAGTAAAAGCTTTTTTTAACATTAGTTACATAGTAAACATACTATTTTATATTGTCAAGGGGTAATTTAATTAGTCGGTATCACAGTCCGAATTTACTTTAGTGATGTTGTCAGGGTATAAATTGGGGTAATAATTGCAAATACTAGGAATCCTACACCGACTCCCAGGACAACTAAAATCATAGGTTCAATCAGCGTTGTCATGGATTTTATCGCCAGTTCAGAATCCGCTTCAAAATAGCGTGATACCCGGATAAGGGTATCGTCCAGATGACCGGTTTGTTCACCGATCAGAGTCATTTGGACAAGAATCGGAGGAAAAATTTCTGCCTGTTTCATAGCCGTACCTAAGGATGTCCCTTTTTCCAGTTGTTTTTTTATTTTGTCAAAGGCTCTTCTGTAGATTATATTGGGGGATGTTTCTATAACTATATTGAGAGTTTCCAGAAGTGATACGCCTGAAGAAGTTAATATAGATAGAGTCCGGGTAGAATCGACAAGCGCAGACATTTTTATTACATTTCCCAATACCGGCAGTTTGAGAAGAAGTGTGTCAAAATTAAATTTTCCGGCGGTTGTTTTCAGATATTTTGAGGCAAAAAAAACAGTTAGTGCTGTAAAAACAATAATAAAAGGCCAGAATTTTGTAAAAAAAGTAGATATAAAAAGAAGAATTTGTGTAGATAAGGGCAGGGTAGCACCAAAATCTTTATATAAATCGAGAAGTTTGGGAACCACAAATGTCATCATAATAAAAGCCACGGCTATCATACCAATGATAATAAAAGCCGGATAAATGAGTGCGCTCCGCAGTTTGCCCCGGAAATTTTTTTCTTTTTCCAGATTGTCCGATAGTTTAAGTAATATTTCACTTAATTTGCCTGTCGCTTCTCCCGATTTAACGAGCGCTACATACAAACTGGAAAAATATTGGGGATACTGGGATAATGCACTCGAAAAATTTTTACCGGATTTAATCTCTTTATCCAAATTTTCGAGGAGATTTAATAATGCGGGCTTAAGGGTTTGAATTTTTAAAATCTCAAGTGCATCTATTAAAGTCAGACCCGCCTCAAGCATTATTGATAGCTGGCGGGTGAGATCTACGATATCATTAAAATTAATTTTACTAAAAAAACTTAAAAACGGAATAGAAGTTATATCCGCGTTCCAGACCGATACAGGGAAATAGTTATTGGTTTTGAGGTATCTTAAGACCGATTCCTGGCTGTCAGCCTGTATTTTGTCCTGAAATATTTTTCCCTCCTTTATGGCTTTGTATTTAAACTGCATTTAAAAAATTTCAAATTTCTAATTACTAATTTCTAATAAATTTTAAATCAAATAATTTATTGGAAATTGGATATTGGGAATTAGATATTATTTAAGGAACTTCCTCATCTCGCTCTGCCTGATTGCATAAGATAAGGCAGTATCTTTGGATATCAGACTTTTTTCGTAAAGTTTAAAAAGATATTTTTCAAAGAGATAAAGTCCCTGTTCTTCCTCGGTTTCCAGAATATTATCAAGAGTATGGGTTCTCCCTTCCCGGATTACGGCTGACACCGAAGGTATGTTCAAGAGTATTTCGACTGCCGGAATCCGCTTGGTTTTATCAAGCGTCGGTACCAGTCTTTGGGCTATAACCGCCTTTAACACCGAAGACAGCTGCGACCTGATTTGGTTCTGCTGATTGGCCGGAAACACGTCGATTATTCTGTTTATTGTTTCGGATGTCGAACTCGTATGCAGTGTAGAAAATACAAGATGGCCTGTTTCCGCAATAGTTAAGGCGGATTGAATTGTCTCATAATCACGCATCTCACCCAGAAGTACTACATCTGGATCCTCTCTTAGCGCCGAGCGTAGGGAAATATTCCAGGAATGGGTATCCTGGTGCAATTCCCTCTGGGAGATTATTGATTTTGCCTGGGGATAGACATATTCGATCGGATCCTCGATCGTAATTACGTGTTTAGCGTATTTATGATTTATTTCATCGATAATAGCCGCCAAAGTCGTAGATTTTCCTTCGCCTGTCGGGCCGGTAATTAAGATTAATCCCTGGTTAACTTCAGTGAATTGATGAAATTGGCTCGGTAATCCCAACTCCTCAATAGTTTTAATCTTGCTGCCGATTAATCTGAAAGCCGCCGCCAGTTTATTTTTGGAATAATAAATATTTGTTCTGAAGCGGTTGCCCTTGTATTCATATCCAAGGTCTATTTCCTTATTGGCCAAAAGATTTTCCTTTTGTTCTTCGTTTAAAATCGAGATGACAAGTTTTTCAACATTTTCACCGGTGAGCATGTTCGCCGATCTGACGAAATAAAGATCGTTATTAATTCTTATAGCCGGATAATAATCCGGAATAAGATGCAGGTCTGAAGCCTGTTTTTCGATTGTTACGTCAAAAAGGTGAAAAATATCCATAAATTAAACTTCCGATACTCTTAATATTTCTTCTATTGTCGTTATTCCATCCAGAACTTTTAAATAACCATCTTGATTTAGAGTCAGCATGCCCTCTTTTGTAGCCTGATCTCCAATATCACGGCTGGTTGCCTGTTTTAAAATCAAAGCATTAATTGCATGACTGACCCTGATAACCTCGAAAATAGCAACCCTTCCCAGATATCCGGTTTGATTACAGTCATCGCACCCCCGGCCCTTGGTTAACTGAATTTGTTTTCCGTCTGCATAAGGCTTGGGTAAAAGATTGCCAAGAACCAGTTTAATCTTGTTCTGGATCTCCTGGGGCGGGATATAGCTGGTTTTACAGTAAGTACAAACTTTTCTGACAATTCTCTGCGCCAGGGAGGCGTTGAGAACCGAAGCTATAAGAAATGGTTCTGCCCCAAGATCAATCAGTCTCGGAATTGCAGTAGCCGCATCACTCGTATGTAATGTTGAAAAGACCAAATGGCCCGTTAACGCAGCTTGAATTGTAAGTTGAGTCGTTTCCTTATCCCGAATTTCACCTACTAGTATAATATTCGGATCCTGCCGTAAAAAGGCCCGAAGACCGGTTGTGAATGTAACTCCGGCCTGGGGATTAATCTGAACCTGGTTAATTCCGGCTATTCTGTATTCCACCGGATCTTCCAGTGTTAAAATATTTACAGAAGGTTTATTCAGCCTTGCTAAGATCGAATATAGAGTTGTTGTTTTTCCGGAACCTGTTGGTCCGGTCACAAGCACAATTCCATAAGGTTTTAAAATAGCCTCCTCCAAATTTTTTAAAGGTGTACCTCTTAATCCAAGATCCATCAGACTCGGGAGACCCCCGGTTTTTTTCAATAGACGCATGACCACTTTTTCACCGTTTACAGTAGGAAGAGTTGACACACGCAGGTCGTCTTCCTCTTCTCCCAGTTTAAAGAAAAACCTGCCGTCCTGAGGTATCCTTTTTTCGTCTATTTTAAGCTGGGATAGAATTTTAATCCTTGAAACTATCGCATCGTGAATTCCCGAAGGCAGAATCAATTTATCCTGTAAAATTCCGTCAACCCTGTATCTGACTCTGATTTTAGTTTCCTCCGGTTCAATATGGACATCCGAAGCCCGGCTTTTGACGGCAAATTCCAAGATTGTGTTGACTATTTTTGAAATCGGCGCATCCTTGATTACGGTGCCCGCGCTCGGCTGAACTTTTACTGTCTGAGTAGACTGGACTTCTTTTAACGCTTCTTTTATTTCAGGAGTAAGACCCTGAGAATAGGCCAGGTCAATAGTTTTCTTGATATCCTCCCCATACCCCAGCGCCAAAACCACTTTTTTTCCGGTTTTTCTCTCCAGGAAGTCAGACATTGCTATGTCAAAGGGATCGGTTGTGGCAAGCGTTATGGTCTGATTTTGGCTGTCATATCTGACCGGTACAACTCCATATTTCCGGGCAAGAAATTCCGAAACAAAACCAAGAGCCTGTGGATCAACCGCGACCGTTGCAATATCCACAAAAGGAACCTTCAATAAAAAGGCTAGGGAAGAGAGAATTTCTTTTTTGTTTATTTGGGTATTTTTAAAGAGATACTCTGCTATAGGGATATTGGTTTTGATGCTTTCATATTCGATTGCTTGGGCCTTTTTCTGCTCAACTATTCCCTTTTGGACTAAGAGATCCAATATTTGTTTAGGGGTAATATTCATAATTTTCAATATAAGTTGTTTTTTGCTAAAATGCAATAAGAATGTTACCTTTAATTCTTGTTTCAAATAGCGAAAAAGAAATTAAGCGTTTTATTGATGATTACAGTAAAGAAAATAATTTCTCTAAAGACAGAACAACAGAAATTTCTCCTCTGAAAAAAGAGATAGTTATTTCTCAGATCCGTGAGATAAGAAAAAAGATCGGTATTTCCTCGGCCCTCCCCCGCCTTTTTGTCCTTTATAATTTCGATAGAGCCACCCTGGAAGCTCAGAATGCTTTTCTAAAATCCTTGGAGGACGGAGCTTTAAAAAATCAGTTTATTCTGAATGTCGGGAATGAACATTTGCTTCTTAATACTGTCAGATCCAGATCAACAGTTATCAGATTACAGAATAAAAAAGTTCCGGATAAATCAGAAGAAAAACAGTCCACCTTGCTGAAAAAAATAGAAAGCACGGCCGGTTATTCTTTTATAACGGAAGCTGCTTTAAAAAATTCAACCCCGGAAGAAACAGTTAAATTAATAGAAATAATCGTCAAATATTACCGGAATAAATTGGCGGTTGAACCGAATGCTTCTGAAATAATAAAAAAAGCCCTCAGTTTCAGAGCCTTATTAATAGGTAATAATCTTAATTCCCAGTTGACATATGAGAATCTGTTGATTTTTATTTATAAAGCCTTTAGGATGAAAATATGAGCAAAGGGTTTTCGCTTTTAGAGTTATTGGTTGTTATAGGAATAATAGGAGTATTGGCAGCATTGTCCTTACCTAATTTTATGGCAGCCAGGGAAAGAGCCAGGGATACCCAAAGAAAAAGCGATCTGGTCCAGATCCAAAAAGCACTTGAGATTTACAAAATAGATCATAGTCCGCCTGAATTTGTTGCCGATGATAATTTTACTTTTCCCAATACGGGTGCTAAATGGGCGAATGAAAACGATCAATCAATTGTCTATATGAATAAAGTTCCCGGTGATCCTTCAGGTATTCCTTACTATTATTTGCCGGATAATTCGACTTTAACATATACTTTGGCAGCCTGTCTGGAAAATAAGGCCGATACGGCCGGGCAGGATTGTTCGTCCTTGAGCAATTTTAGCTGTACATCTAATAGTTGTTATATATTATCAGAGCCATAGATTAAAAGTTTTTCATTTAAATTATGAGAAAAAATCTGGGATTTACCCTTCTGGAAATGTTAGTTGTCATTGGTATTATTGCTGTTTTAGTCAGTATGGGTTTTGTGTCCTACTCTACAGCCCAGAAAAAAACCCGGGATGCCAAAAGAAAGCTGGAATTGAGTGCGATTAAAAATGCCATGGAACAATATTATTCATTATGTAACGGCTCCTATCCTTTGACCGAAGGCGGAAAAGTGCCTTTTTCCATTGTGACAGCTCAGCCCGGCTGTACAGCTGACGAAAATATTATGCAGGCGGTGCCTCTGGATCCGAAAGATCAGGTTACGCGTTATGATTATGACGACTTTGGACCTCCGCCACAGATATGTGCCTCAATCATGGAATCTGAGCCGGCACCGTATTGTGTCAATTTGCAACAATAATATGCAAAAAAAAGCTTTTACCCTCATAGAAATTCTGGTAGTAGTCACAATTATCGGTATATTATTAAGTACTGCAATTATTTCTTACGGTTCACTTTCCAAGTCTTCCCGGGATGCGCGAAGAAAAACCGATCTGGAACAGATAAGAGCCGCTTTGGAGATGTGGCGGAGTTCCGAACCGTTAGCTAACGGTCAGTATCCTGACTATCCTGAAGCAGACTGTTCAGGACTGAACGATGGAGCAATTCCTAATTTTTGGGAATATTTACCCCAAATTCCTGCCGATCCTAAAGCAGCTTCAGGTCCGCTCTATAAATGTGAGTCGACACTAACAGGTTATAGTCTATATTCCACTCTGGAACTGGATACAAGCGGCAATATCTGCGGCGGCAGCGGAGATTGCGGTGGAGCCGATTTTCCTTGTAAATATGCAGTCGGACCCTATGGTAAAACATGCGGACCCTAAAAAATGAAAAAAAATGCCTTTACTCTTGTCGAAATTCTGGTTATTTGTACCATTCTAGTTTTGTTTAGCGGAACAATGCTTGCGGGTTATAATAATTTTAACCAGCAAAAAAAACTGGATAAAGAAGTTAATCAGCTCGTTGACGTCTTGAATCTTGCCAAAAGCAAGGCCCGGGCGTCAGATCTTAATCCGGCAGATACAGGTTTTGACTGTTCCGGCTCAAACGAATTTGGCGGTTATTCAGTTGAGATAAATGATTCCGATTATAATTTTGCGCCATGCTGCCGGGATGTTGTGACAAAAAATCCTTCGGGTTGCGGATCTGTTGTCCAAACATATAATTTTTCCTCGGTCATTACTAACATATCAGGTTCAACCACGGTCAATTTTTATCCGCTGTCCGAAGGCGCTTCTCCTTTAACCGTATCCATAAAAAATTCCGCAATAGATAAGTGTTCAGACATATCAATATCCGAAACAGGCGTTATTTCAACGTCAGATATACAATTATGTTATTAAATCAAAAGGACTCTTTTTCTCTTGTAGAATTATTAGTTTTTGTAGCTATTTTAGGCATTTTTTTTATCATGGCAACTTCGGTTGTTACGGTTTCGTTGAAAAATATGAAATTTAATGAACATAAAATTAAGGCAACCCATTATGCCGGACAGCTTGAGGAATGGCTGCGTAATCGAAAGGAACTTGATTGGGGCGGATCCCCCTGCTACGGCTGTTCCGGCGCTGCTACATTTACCCAATTTGTAAGCCAGGATGGCAGTCCAACCGTATATTGTTTTAATGACGGTGTAATCTCTAATTGGTCGGAATCAGGTAACTGTGGCAATTATGATCTTGACTCATTTTTTAAAAGAGAGGTTATTTTTAATTCTACTGTTAACTCGGGTTATATAAGTCAGGTTGAAGCTAACATTACAGTATCCTGGCTTGAGTTGGGTCAACCGAAATCAGTTATCACAAATACGGTATTTTCCGTTCCCGAACAATGAAAAAAAATGCCTTCACGTTTCTCGAGACTTTGGTTGTCATTGCTATTTTCAGTTTAATTTTTCCTTTGGTTCTTTCAATTCTATTTATAATTTTGCAGCAGCAGCTAAGAGTATTCAGCTTAAGCGAAGTCAAGAGGCAGGGTGATGCCATAGTCAACTATTTAACAACCACTATTTCAAATAATGCCCATACTCTTTATGATATAGACAGAAATGAAGTTTGCGGAGCAAATAATGTTAGTTATCCTGTATTCGGAGTACCGGTATTTTTCAGGGATAGATATAACAGCGAATTTTCACTCATTTATAACGGGCCTGATCTTTTAATTGAATATGATATTCCCTCAGTACCGGCGCCTACTTTTGTTTTTGCGAAAGGGCAGTTAAACAATTCAAGAGTCAGGTTAAGCTCTTTTTCAATTGATTGCCAGCGGCTTTTACCTTTTTCAGCTCCGCTGGTTTCCATAAACTTTACTATCTGCTACAATATTAGCGGTACATCCTGCGCCTCAACCGAGCCGCAAAAAGTCGTCTCCCTCGATTACCGATCCAACATCAAACTTCGCAGCTTCCCGACAGAATAACATACCCTTTATAATCCTTAGATTCCCTTAAGTTCCTTTAATTTTCTCACCTCTTGACTTAAGAACACTTTTCTTTCATACTGTTATTTATGTCTGACGATTTAATAAGTCTTAATCTCGGAGAAAATCACCTGCGGTTTGCAAAAGCCAAAAATGAAGGTGGAAGAATAAACATAGAGGTACTTTCGCAGCAGCTCGGCACACCTACTTTTTATGAGTCAGAGACCAAAAAAGTCTCAGACGAAACAATCGCGACAATCAGGAAAAACGTAGATTTACTCAAACTTCGTAAAAAAAGAGTCAATATTATAATTCCGGATGGTTTTGCCTATTCCCAGATAATTTATATGCCCAAGCTTAAAGAAAAGGAGCTTTTGTCCGCAATCAGATATCAGGCAGATCAGTTTATCCCGATGCCGATTGACGAGACTTCGCTTGATTTGGAAATACTTAACGAAAGTAAAACCGAGAATAAATCGTTAGTTCTGATTATCGCGGCACCGCAGAAATTAATCGAAAGAATCGAAAGCCTGAGCGAACAGGTAGGTCTTTATCCCGAATCAATAGAGAACGAATTAAGCGCAACCGGCCGGTTTTTAGAGAATTTTTATTCACCGCTATCTAAGACCGAAAGTACGATTTTTATTAATGTGGGTTATTCGTATACTTCTTTTTATTATTTTGACCACGCAATGAAATTAATAATTGACAGTCACAGTTTCCCGGCCGGACTGGCTGTTTTTCTACGCGAGGCGCAGGTTGACGTAAATATTGATTTGGCGAAAGCTAAAGATTTATTAAAAAAAGTCGGCTTTACCGAGGGTACTTCCGTGGATCTGAATCAAATCCTTCAGCCGGCAGTCGACGCTCTTACTGTCGAGCTGCAAAAATTTATTGTTTCATTAAAAACCAAATATCCAACCGCAGCTATTTCCCGCATATACGTATTTAATCTGGCTAATGAAATTAATCATTTAGACAAAAAAATAGCTAAGAATGTATCAATCCCTACTGTTACTTACGATCCAGCCTCAATTATTAAAAGAACACCGGCAGTCGAACCCTACATTAAGGAATTGCCGTCATTTATAGCTCCCTTGGGAGGCTGTCTAAGATGACCCTTCGAGGCTTCGACTGAGCTCAGCCGATGTCTAAACTCAGGGTCATATTGAGTGAAATCTAAATATGAAAAAAAGAATTAATCTTTTAAAAGCCAATAAAAGATTCGTGGACAGGGAAATAATTTTTCTTAAGATTAAGAATTCTTTAATCACTCTTTTTTTCCTTCTTTTACTTATTAACATTACCTTCTATATTTTTTTGCTCCAGCAAAGTCAAAAAATTGTCTTAATTTCCAATCAAAAAAAGGAGCTCCTGGACTTTTTTATTCAGAATAAGGAAGCCGATGTCAAGTTTGCTTATTTTAGAAATAAAGAAAAGCAATTGAATGACATACTTAAGGAAGATGTAAATTTTTATCCTTACTACGAATTGCTCAAAGGCAGTCTGGATAATTTCGCAGTCGGTGCCAAGCTTCATGCCGTCACTATTGATAAAACCAAAGCCACAAATTTTACCATCAGTTTTGAGAATTATGACAATTTAATCAGTTTTTTGAGGTTTGCCGAGTCCGATGATTTTTTGCATAATTTTAACCAGCTGTCCCTGATTAATTTCAGTAAAAACGACACCCAGATCAGTAAAAACGATTACAGGCTCAATTTTAAAGGCCTGTTTATCAACCTGAACTAAGATATTTTATGAAACTAAATTTTAGCTATTCAGACAACCGGATCTTAAGACATAATTTTCCTTTATTAGTAAGCTTAATAACACTTTTGTTAATTTCTACTCTGCTCGTCTATTTTAATTTTACGCAGTATCAGGCAAAGAGGGTAAAAATAACGGCTTTAAATTCCGAACTTGAAAGTTATAATAAAAAGAAAAGTCTGATTGATTTTAAGAATAACGTGGTCGATACGGAATTTGATCTCGATACTGCCAATCTGGTTTTAAGCCAATTAATTCCTCCCCAGGAAGATTATTTTTCCGTTCTGGCTGCGCTGGAAATAATTTCTGCCAAAACAAATTTTATTATCACTTCTTATAATATTATCGTGGAAAATTCTACGGCCGGGAAGCTGGCAGTATTAGTAGAGGGAGAGGGCGATGCAAGCACCTTTCTGGAATTTCTAAAAGAATACAATTTTTCCGGCGGAAGACTGATAACTATTGATAAAATAGATTATTCGCAGGATGCATTTAAAGATACTAAAATTAATATTAATGTATATTCAGGCAAGACAGATTCATCCCGGGATAATTCAGGCGATGTCGACTTGGAGCTTATGAGAACTATTCTGGCGAAGGTTCAGATTGATATTAAGGAGCAAGTGCCGGTTGCCAATGACTACCCTACCAAATCCAACCCTTTTTAGTGAATACGATTGTCGCGGATGACTGGCGGATTTACACGGATTTCTTAGTCATTCTGGGGAGCGATGAATTTTGAAGCGACTCCAGAATCTATTTTTGTTTAATGAAGGATTTATTTAATTGCTTTTTCAGTTTTATCATTCCTTCCGAGAGTTCTGCACCCTTCATTAACCAATAATCATATCTCTCCTTGTTTATGGTTAGCTGCGGCGGACTGGTAATGGGATTATACAGACCTATTTTTTCAATATATGGACCGTTTCTTTTCTCTCTTTTATCAATAGCTACAATTCTATAGCTTGGTTGACCTTTTTTTCCATATCTGATTAATTTTATTGCAACAGCCATATGAGATCGATTACCACGGATTACTGACTGATTGCCGCGGATATCAAGCATCCGTGAAAATCCGCAGCGTCAAGACAAGCCTAAATTATTAAACAACTATGTATAGCGTCAAAATCCGCGTAATCAGATATTATACCACTAAATTAAAGTTACAAGGGTTCTTCTTGCTGCTTCTTCTTCTGCCTCTTTTTTCGACTTTCCGATTCCGGTTTCATAAATTTTTCCTTTTATTACGACCTCAACTTTGAATATTCTGTTATGTTCCGGGCCTTTTTCTTCCAGAACTTTGTAGTTTGGGGTTACTTTAAATCTTGCCTGGGTTATCTCCTGCAGTTTGCTTTTAGGCGAAAGATAGAGTTTATTCTCGATTATTTTGGCGAGTTTATCCGTAAAAAGATGCCGTAAAACAAAGTTATAGGCCTTTTCAAAACTGTCATCCAGAAAAATTGCAGCGATCAAAGCCTCAAAGCAGTCAGCCAATATATTTTTATTTTTTTTCCCGAGTTCCCTGGCCTGTCCTCTTGAGAGATAAAGATATTCGCTGAGATCTAAAGATAATGCCGCTTCTGCCAGGCTCTCTGTTCTGACAATGGAAGACTTTATCTCGGTATAGTCACCCTCGGCTAAATGGGGATATTTTTTAAAGAGATAAACCGAGGTTATCAACGAAAGGACGCTGTCTCCCAAAAATTCCATTTTTTCGTTGGAAGGCAGATAAAAATGTTTATGTTCATTTAAATATGACCTGTGAATAAACACATTTTCAAGCAGATATTTATTCTTGAATGTTATATTTATCCTATTTTCCAGTTCTTTTAAATTTTTCATAGTGTTACGTGTCATTGCGAGCGATCAGCGAAGCAATCCCATCGAGATTGCTATCTTATAGTTTACACACCCTCAGGGTGTGTAGGCTCGGATTCTGTTAAAATCTTCCCCAAAATAGCATTAACAAACGCAAACGAGTTTTCACCTGACATTTCTTTGGCCATTTCGACGGCTTCATTAATTACCACTTTAGGTGGAGTCTTTTTTTCCAGCATCAGATCATAGATACTGACTCTCAAGATTGACAGGTCGGTTCTGGAAATATTTGCCAAAGGGTAACGGGAAGCATACTTTTTTATTAATTTATCTATCGTTTTAAGTTTTTTTATTATTTTCTGGGTTTTTTGCTCTTCCGGAAAGGGCAGAGAAAACGGGAGTTTTTTAATAGGAGGCGCAGTCATGTGTCTTCCAAAACTGTAAGCAAACAGATTCTGTACGATTTTAGTCCTTTGCAGATGCCGAATATCCATAAAATTTAATACGGATTACAGATTTAATTCGGATGATGCGGATATTCGGATAATACAGATTTTTTAATCAGCATTTCCGCCCGCCTGCAACGCTATGCGTAGCATTGCGGGTAGGTAGATCCGCATAGAATCCGCAGATCAGTATCACATGTTTATTTCCCACAAAATTTACACGCTCTATGAGCGATTTTCAGTTTGTGGCAGTTTAGACATTCGACAAGATTGCTGAATTTTAAGCGTCTTGTAACCAGCCTCTTGCCTTTTCTTCTGGTGGAATTTTTTCTTTTAGGTAGCGGCGCCATGTTTCAATATAAAATATTAAAAATAAAATATAAAAGATTAAATTCCTCTAAATTCTCTTAAGATCCTTTAACTTCCTTTATTTTCTTTTTATGCTTAAATATATAATAACAATTTACTTGCTATAAAACAACAGAAAGTTTAAAATGTAAGAGTTCACGCTTCTTGACAAAACTATACCAGACTATGTCATTGCGAGGAGGAGGAACGACGACGAAGGAACGTCAGACGTTCCGAAGCAATCCCATTAATGAGATTGCTTCGCTCCAAAACTCACCGCTCGCAATGACAATTGATTATAATCTTTGTCAAGAACTGTGAATAGTTATTTTAAAATTTATAAATGCTTACAATAATTTGCGGTGAAAATACTTCGGCCTCCCGGAACTTTTACATCTCCCTTAAAAAAGATTATCAGAATAAGGGTTATGAAATTAGGGACATTTCTTATAGCGAGATAGAAAATATTAATCGCTGGTTAGCAGATTCCCCCTCTCTTTTTAGTAATAAAAAAGTTTTTTTCTCCCAAAGACTGAATAAATTTTTCAAGAAAGACAATAAAAAATTCGTCGAAGACCTGCAATTAATAGAAAAAATGAAAGATGTGGATCTGATTGACTGGGAAGAAGTCTCCGGCTGGGAACTTAAAATTAAAAAAATCGGGATAGTTAAAGAATTTAAACCGGATCAGACTATTTTTAAACTTCTGGATTCAGTTTATCCGGGGAATAGATTAACATTTATTTCCCAATTAAATACTTTAAATCAGAGTCTGGACGAAAATTTTATTTTTATCATGCTGGTTAGATATATACGGAATCTGATAATAATTACCGAAGACGGTGTTCCGCCTCGGATGCAGTCATGGCAGACTTATAAACTCAAGTCCCAGGCCAGCCGCTGGAAAAAAGAAAACCTGGTTAATTTCTACGAAGCTTTATTCAGGATCGAAACCGGCCTCAAAACCAGCTCCAATCCTTTCACTATAAAACAATCCCTCGAAATCCTCGCCTGTCATTTTTTGTAAACATCGAGCGAGCCTTGTCATCCCGACCGAAGTGGAGGGATCTGTCACAACCGACTTTTGTAACAGATTCCTCGACTCCGAAAATCACCGCTCGGAATGACACAAAATTTCGATTTGCTATAATATTCCATATATGACCACAGTCCCCGACCACATTTACCGAGGTTATGATCTTCGTGGCTTAGTCGGCAGCGAACTTAATAAGGATACGGTTTCACTTCTAGCGAAAGGTTACTCTACCTGGCTTCTAATGAGAAAAATTTATGATTGTGTTTTAGGTTATGATTGCAGACTTTCAAGTCCGGAATTTCGGGATATCTTTGTTAAAGAACTAACTGAATCAGGAGTTACGGTCTATGATATAGGAATGACTCTTACTCAAATTTGCTATTTTGCCTGTTATTTTTTCAGAACCCGAGGTATGGTTATGATTACAGCCTCACATAATCCTAAAGAATATAACGGCTTTAAATTCGGGACCGGTTACTCCGAAACTATGTTAACCGAAGAAGTAGTTGAATTTAAAAATTTAGTAAAGTCAGGCAAATTTAAGCAAAGAACACCTAAAGGTAAATACATGATACAGGATATTAAAAATGATTATATAGAGGATTTATTCAGAAGAGTCGATCCGATTAAAAAATTTAAAATTGTTGTTGAGTCGTGTAATGGTTCTACCGGACATTATATACCTGACATTTTACGTAAAATCAATTGTGATGTAATTGAGCAAAATACGACACCGGATGGCAATTTTCCTTCGGGAACCCCGGATCCTACAGAAAGTGAAGTTCAAGAGAGATTGGCAAAACGGGTAGTTGCAGAGAAGGCTGACTTAGGATTTTCTTACGATACTGATGGTGATCGAATTGGAGTTGTAGATGGTGAAGGTAATTTAATCTGGAATGATACTCTAGTTGCACTATATGCAAAAGATATTCTGGACTCGCTTCCTGGTTCAAAAATTGTTTTTAACACGCTTTGCTCTAAACAAGTAGACGATGTAGTTAGGGAAAATGGCGGAGTTCCGATCATGTGGATGACCGGCCATTCTTTTATAAAAGCTAAAATAAAAGAAGAAAGAGCCCCTTTTGGCGGTGAGTTGTCCGGTCATATATATTTTGTCGACAATTTTTACGGTCATGATGATGGGGCTATTGCTACTTTAAGACTCTTGGCTTATTTAACTAAAGAAAACAAATCCTTAAAACAAGTTATTTCGGAGTTACCTCTATATGTTTCCAGTCCGGAAATTAAAGTCGGTTGCCCCGATGATGTTAAGTTTGAAGTCGTAAGTAATAAAATCGGTAGAGAAATTAAGAAGCTGTATCCGGATGCTAAATACATAGAAATTGACGGTGTAAGAATGGATACAAAAGATGAGATGCTTATTGTTCGAGCTTCACAAAACGGTCCGTATTTAACTGTTAAACTTGAAGGTAAAACCAATACAGCGTATAACAATTTAAAAAAACAGGTTAATCAGATTCTCCATACATTTAAAGAAATCGATTTCAAATCCGGAGTTAATACCTCAGCTCTTGATTAGGTTAAGTGATAAGGCTTAATTCAACCTCGGGTGTTGAATATATTATTACAACAATCTATTTATGTCTAAAGTGGTAATCTTCGATAAAGACGGCGTGATCGTAGAAACAAAAAAACTTCATTTTGAGAAATGGAAAAGGACTTTTAACCAGCATAACAAAAAATTTAACGAAGAAATTTTAAATCAAATGATGGGCCGCAGCGCTAGGGAAAATATTAAAAAATTTCTTGATCCTAATCTGTCTGATGAATTTATTACAAAAATACTAAGCGAACAACTTAAATCTATAATTTCGATGTTTGATAGGTATGTTTCACTTGTTCCTGGAATTTTAAATTTCTTAAAAAAATTAAAAGAAGCAAAAACACCTGTTGCACTCGCAACTTCCTCAAGATTGGAATCAATGGATCTTGTACTTGATAAATTCAAGTTGCGATCGTACTTTCAAATAATTATTAATGCTAATCAGATATCAAGGTCAAAACCCGATCCCGAGATCTATCTTAAAGCTGCGAATCAGTTAAAGATTAATCCAAAAGACTGTGTAGTTTTTGAAGATTCTTATTCCGGAGTTGAAGCTGCAAAAAGAGCCGGAATGAAAGTCGTTTTGGTTATGACCTCCCACACCCGCAAAGATATCCCCGCTGTCGACCTCGCCATCAAAGACTTCACAAAAATAAATATCAACGATATCAGATCTCTCTAAAGTCCAATTCAACCTCGGGTGTTGAATTTACTGTCATAAGGCTTCAAACTTATCTTAACCATTTTTCTGCATATTTAATATATTCAAAAGATTTTTGATAATCTGCCTGATCAAAGACAAATTTTTTAAATCGAACCGGATCATTCCCAAAAAGTTTCATTACCAATTCGGGGTTTGATAAGAAGAGTTTATCTTTATACAAGTATTCTTTAAAGGATGACCATTTATAATTTTCCAGTTCTGCAATATATGGCACTAATTTACCAGAATAAGGATTCAAATAAATATACCGGCAAACATGTTTTAATTGCGCCTCCGTAACTACTCTTTCTGCTTTAAATCGCGGAATAAATAATGGTCCATTTTTACCATTTTTAATGTTGTGATATTTAGTAAAAGAATTACCCAGATCTGCCATAAACTTAGGAATTCCGCTAGTTTGTTTTTGTCTTAAGAGAAAATGATAATGTGTCGGCATTAAACAGTAAGCAAGAATTTCTATTCTAAAAAATTTACTTTGACTTGTTATATTTAGAAGTTCTTGTTGAAAGTTTGGCGGCATTCTTTTGAAGTGGGACAAACTGACTCTAGCTTTTGAAGAACGATAGTAACCGACAGCAGTTAAAAATGTTTCACAATTATAATCATCAAATATCCTTTGAGAATTCAAGGTCTTATTAAAAACATGATAAGTATAATTGTTTATAAAAGGCTCAAGTCTTCCTGGCATAAGAAAAAAATACTGTTTTTTTATAGTTATGTCAATGGCTTATAAGCTACAAATATATCTTTTTGGACTTTTATTACGCCAAATTTAACACCCGAGGTTGAATAAGTACCGCGACCTGGTCATCAAAGACTTCACCCAAATCACAGTGGAAGATGTGAAAATGTTATAATATTCTTCAAATGGACAAAAAGCTGCAAACTAAAGATGAGCCGATACAGCTCTCCAAATTTACTCAGGCACTTCTTTCCGCAGTCAATTCGATAAAATCTCCGGCCATACCCGATGATTTTTCCAAATTATCGGTTTCTCAGACTGTTTCTTTCGTCGCACTTGTCTATGAAAAAGTCAGGAATGCCGTCGAATTCCGCGAAGAACATTTAGTTTTAAGGGCTGCAATCGAGAGAATTCTGAAAAGAAGGTTATCCCTGAATCCGGACGGCAAAGGTGAAGCGGAAAATTTAATCCGCGAGCTTTTGTGGGCACGTTATTTTGATAATGAAAGTTTGGGCAATCACGACGCCAAAAAAATCCAGATTATTATAGATAGGCTGCTTTTTTTAAAGAGGCAGATAGTCATCGGAAGAAACCCTGAGGTTCAGCAGTTTTTAAGCCAATTTCTGGTCGATCTGGCAACCGGAGAGATCGAAGAAACTTTAAAACCGGACGAGACAGCCCGTAAATCCGGTTTTACCTTTTACATTTTCCAGGTTTTAAGAAATAAAATTAAGCTTGAGGGTTTAACTGAAGACCAAAGAGATGCTTATTTTCTGGCTGCAATTGAGAAAGCTTACCGTAAGAGTGACAAAGCCTATCAGCGTTATCATCTTTTCATCACATTTTACAAAAGACTCCAGGATTATAGTATTGATGAAATTGAAAATAAGACTGCCAAATTCCCGGATATATTTTCCAAAGTGGAAAAAATTATTACTAATCCATATGTCGACAGTCTAGCCAGATTTGTCAAAAAACAGATGCCTCCATTCTTAATATTGTTTGACATTTTTAAAAATAAGCCAAATGAAGCTAAAGAAATTCTGCAAAATCGTACAAGACTTTGGTCCGAAGTCGATCTTGCCTGCCGCGAGAAATATCAGCAGATCAGTACGCGTCTCAAGAATC
This sequence comes from Candidatus Roizmanbacteria bacterium RIFCSPLOWO2_01_FULL_35_13, assembly GCA_001789635.1. GTDB lineage: Bacteria > Patescibacteriota > Microgenomatia > UBA1406 > GWC2-37-13 > 2-01-FULL-40-13. The sequence goes on from MGAF01000046.1 coordinate 24,027, forward strand.
TGGCCTTCAAATCTTTTATCTATATTCTATTGACCAAGATGATTTTAGCCCTGATTCTCGAGTTTCCAGTTTCACTCTATTTTTTTAATGAAGTCAATACGAGTGCCATAATTATCAACAGCCTTTTTCCTCCGATACTTATGGCGATTATATTTTTGTTTTTCCGAACACCCGGCGATGATAATACAAGAAAAATTTATCACCGGATTATAGATATTGTTAATGCGGATAAGTCTTTCGAAACTAAAGTTGCCTTTGTACCTAAAAAAGCCAGGTCCAGGAATCCGGTTCTTATTTTCGGCTTTACGGTTTTTTATTCGATTTCTTTTATAGTGACTTTGCTGTTAATTTACGAAGTATTGTCGGTCCTGAAATTCAATGCCGTCAGCCAGGTTATATTTATCTTTTTTGTCAGTGTTGTCACCTTTTTCTCCTATCGGATCAAGCAGATTGTCAATGAATATCATCTCAAGGAGAAAGAGTCTGTCTTAGCTCCGATCGGCGATTTCTTCTTTATGCCGATTTTATCCCTGGGAAAATTTTTAAGCCAGGAACTCTCAAAGCTTAATTTTTTTATCTTCATCTTTGACTTCCTGATCGAAGCCCCCTTCAAACTCGTTTTCGAAGTCGTCGAAGAATGGATCTCCTTTGTCCGGCAGAGAAAAGAAGAAATTATTTAATTCAATAATTTTAATAGCTAATTTTGGGACCGCTACAATGTTCCTTTCCTGAAACGTCGTGAAACCATTTGTGTAAGATTTTAGTTTCATCAGAGATAGGGAGATCTGTTCTGGAGTAGTCATCCCTATCAATTGTTGCGACAGCAGAAAAACCATCCTCGCAAATTATTTTTGCGCGAACCAAATTTACATATCTCAATAATAGACTTTTTTGGCTCGTATTAAAGGTATTAAGAGCATCTTAATATTTAGCAAGTTCTCTAGCTTTTTTTTCGAATACATTTTGAGCCTCAGTTCTGGCTGCAACTATTATTTCAGCTCTGACTCTTGACATATTTTTTATATTATATATTGCTAAATATCTTTATCAAGCGAATTTCTTTGCATTTAAATTTGCTTTAATAGATTAACATATTGAAGCAAAAATGAAGACTGTCATTCTGGCGAGCGGAATTAGCGAGTCCGGAATCGTTGTTTATCAATTTGCAGGCACCGGAGTACGTGAATTTTGAGAACTAAGTGCGTTTTTAAATTTGGCCGTAAAATTTTTCCAGGCTTCGATCATTTCCCTGGTTAATGGATCTGATATTCCCAGATCCAATAAGGCTGCTCCTACCAATAATGGAACACCGTATACGGCACCGACAGCCAAGGCAGTGATTGATACCCATTTTAGAACATCGGCTGCCTTTTCAAGTTTTCCTTTTTTTTGCCATTCAGCAAGTACCGGCATGCTTATATTATACCAATAAAACAAGTTTATTTTCCTTGTTTTAGCTGAATAAATTCAGATCTACACCTTCAAAGCAGTCTGCTTTAATAGGTTAACATATTAAAGCAAAACGTGGATTGTCAGATTCCCTCGGTTTTTTCTCGCTGAATTCTGAATTTCCTCTGCCAGGTGGATTTCCAATTTGTTCCATAAGTTCCGGGAGGGAATAAAGCATTAAAAAGTTCATCCATGAATAGCAAAAGTTTATCGTTTCTTAGGATATTGTTAAATGCCGGAACCAGTCCGTCACTATTTTGCAGGAGCAAGTTATATCTTGATATAGTTGCAGACGAGACTTTTAAGACGTCGCAGATTATTCGATAGTCGATTTTTTTTAAAAGCAGGTAAACTATTGCGATTCTTTTGGCAACCATAATTCTTTCGACCGGGGAAAGCAGTTCCCGGGTAATTTTTTGAAACTGATCCTTGTCGGATTTTTTGCCGACTACCTCAAAAAATAAATCAAAAAGTTTGTTTAGAACATGTTCCTCCAGTCTTAATTTTGAAATTCTTGCCATTTGCTTTAATTTATTAACATATTAAAGCAAACTCAATGGCTTATATCACTTCCTTTTAATTAGTTAATACTTGTTATCGTCTATAGGATTAAACTCTAGGCCACCAGTGGAATAGAGTCTTTGCGGTA
>MGAF01000047.1 GCA_001789635.1 Candidatus Roizmanbacteria bacterium RIFCSPLOWO2_01_FULL_35_13
AACGTATCATCCGGCAATGTTTAAGGCCGCAGTCTATTTAGCCTTAATCATTATTCTAATACGATATTCCTAGTTTTGAAATGGGTTCACTTGAGGAAATGGAAATGATGGTAAGAAAAGGTGAATGGGCAGTAACAAAAGGGGCTGATACAAATAAAAAAAACTTGATTGCCTACTTAGTCTCATTTTTATTCAGAAGAGGTCAACTTGAAGATTATGTCAATACGGAAGGTGATTTTATTAAGAATAGTGGTGAATTAGATAATGTTAGTAATTATGAGAGTTTAGCCAAAAAATTTAGAAAATAATAAAATCTTAACTAATTGTTGCGTTTAATTTTCCTCTTAATTTTTCATATCCATTCCATCTGTTGACTTATGGGGAAGTTAAGCAGAATTAAAGACAATTTTTTTATTTGTCGTGTCAAAGTTGATATTAAATTTATCAAATATGTCCAGTCGTCCTAAAAGCAAAGTTGAGTCTTCAGCGTCAATAAAGTCACAACGAACTTTTAATTCTTTTTGACCAATTTTGATAATAATAAATCCCAAATATCCATCAAAAGATTTGTCACCGATTCCTAATAGTTTACCTTTTTTATTTGAGTCATATGATAGGCCCAATCTTTTAGCCATGGATAAAGGCAGCATAGTTGTATCAGCTCCGCTATCGAGTAAAAACCAAGTGTTTCTCCAACCGTCTTTAATTTTTAAAGGAAGATATAATAGGGGATTCAATATTTTTCCCTCATTGATGAATTTAAACTGATAGGGAAAGATGAATGTAGGTTCTCCCATATTTTTCTATGTAGCCTATTACTGCTTTTTTCGGATTAACCTTTTTTTTCTCAAACATATCATACATAGCGTCAAAACTTTTTCCATGTGCAAATACTTTTGCTCCGGTTTTATCTGTAGCCACCCATTTCCCGCCAAATTTTTTTTGGAGTCTAATATAAAAATCAGCTTTCATATATGCTCAGTATAAATTTAATCTAAATAAAATTCAACCAGAAAAAACAGTTTATAAAATAGAAACAATTTTTCCTCTCAATTTTTCATATCCATTCCATCTGTCGATTTCGATTGAGTAGACGATATTAATTTTTTGACCCTTAGTAAGGGAAGAATATTTAGTTGCAATTCCGAAAGATATCAATTCGGTTGGCAGGTTGTAGTTAGCAGGTTGTAGTTTAGAAACATCTTTGACTAGTAATTTCAGATGATCATTTGTTTTGCCAAATGATCTAACGTCTAATATTTCAACTTCGCTGTAAAAAGTTGGCTTAGGATTGCCAATTCCAAAGGGTTGGAGTTCTTCCAGTTTTTTGACAATCGAAATAGTTAATTTCGAAATCGGTATTTTTATATCAGCTTCAATTTTACGTTCGAGATCCTTATCTTTAATAAGTTTATTTACGACTTTTAAGACGATCGTCTTAAAAGTCGTAAATTTATTTTTTTCCATTGTAAAGCCGGCGGCGCCTTTGTGGCCGCCGACATCGATCAAATGTTTTTTTAAGCCGCGGAGAAAATTTGTGATATGAAAGAATGGAATCGATCTGGCAGAACCTTTTAGAAAATCTCCGCTCTCTGTCATAATAATTACTGGCCTATAATATTCTTCAGTAATCTTCGAGGCAATAAGTCCGATTATTCCTTCATGCCAATCTTTATTTTTTAAAATAATTATTTTTGGCAACTTTTTTATTGTTCGAGCTTGTTGAGAACTTCTCGACTCGTCTGATAGTATATAGGACTCGCTCGAAGAATAACCGTATTCTTTTTCAAGCATTTTCTTGGCTTGATCGACTGCAATAATTACCATATCCTGACGTTCCTTATTTGTTGTTCCTACTCGGCTTGCCAGATTAAAAGCTTTTTCATTATTAGTTGTGCAAAGTAATCTTAGAGCGTCAATGGCGTGTTCGAGTCTTCCGACCGCATTGATACGGGGAGCAATAATAAATCCGACTTCATAAGATGTTATTTTTTTACCTGTAATCCCGGCCTGATCAATAAGATGTTTGATACCGGTTCTTTTTATTGAAGAAAAAGCTTCGAGTCCGTATTTCACAATACTTCTAGTTGGTCCGGTTAATGGGACAAGGTCGGCGATTGAACCTATTGATGCCAATGCTAAATAATCGCAGGAAAAATTTTTCTCTAATTTTTGCCAATCTATTTTAACCGAAGCGATTTTCCCGCTTCGCTCTTCAACCGCCTCGGTTCTAACTCTTTGCAGATTACGAAAGTGGATAAAGATTTCTTTGGCGAAGAAGTAGGCGACACCTGAACCGGAAAGTTCGGGAATATGAAATATTGCTACCGCAGTATCAGGAAGTTTTTCGGGTTTAAGATGGTGATCTGTAATGATTATTGGAACTCCTATTTTTTTGGCGTAAGCTACTTTTTCCCTGGCTGTAATTCCATGATCCACACTGATAATAAGTGCGGGATTGTAGAGTTTTTTAACATTATCTAAGCCTTTAATTGAAAATCCATAACCTTCAAGTTTGCGGTGCGGGACATATGGCATTGCCTTAAAGCCTAAAAGATGCAGGGTTTCCCAAAGTATTGCGCCGCCGGTTATTCCATCAGCATCATAGTCAGTATAAACGACGATCATTTCCTTAGCTTGTTTAATCTTTTCCAAAAGCTTTAAAGTTTTTGCCAGTTCTCTTTTGTATCCGAAATCGATAAGATTTATTTTCGTAGGATCTGCAGGGTTTAAAAATTCTTTAGCATTTTTTATTTGCCGGTTCTTCAATAATATTTCAATCAAATCTTCAGTTTTGAATTTATCTTTAGATTCGACTTCATGCTTATAGGTGATTTTCATTTAATATATTCTGTCATTCTGAGCGACTAGCGAAGAATCTAGCGGTAGCGAAACTAATTAATTAGAAGCGTTTCACTAGATCCTTCGTTCCACTCAGGATGACTATGAGGTAAATTATTCTATCAGCTTTTTCTGCTTTTCGTTAGAGGATAAAAGATTGGTAGAGTCTAATTTTTGTCCTAAAGAAGAAAAAGTTTTAGATACCTGTGACATTTGATTATATGAATTGGTTACATGTTTGTTTAAAACGGAAAAAGCATCATTGGTTTTTTCATAGTCTTTTTTAATGGACTGCAAAATCAGCAAAATTTCTTTAGCTTTTGATTCGATTCTTTGGCCCTCAAATGACATCAGAACCGCTTTTATATAAGCATAAAAACTCATGGGAGATACCGGTAGGACTCTTAATTTTCCGGCATAATCAAACAGGTCGGACTCGTTGATTATTTCATAATAGACAGATTCCGAGGGAATATACATCAACGCGTAGTCCAGCGTACCTTCCCCGACTAGGATATACTTTTTTGAGATGACCTGGATGTGTTTTTTAACATCCGAAATAAATTCTTTTTTAATTTTTTCTCTAGCTATATGTTCTTTTTCTTTAGTAAACTTCCTAAAATTTTCCATGGGGAATTTAGAATCGATTGGAATCATACCTTGGGAGGTTTTAATTACGGCATCTACTTTCTCCCCGTTTTTAAAAGTGTATTGAAGTTCAAAGGAGCTTTGGGGAAACTGTTGAGCTAATAATTCTTTTAGAACCTGTTCTCCTATATTGCCTCTAAGTTTGGGGGAACTGAGAAATTCTTGAAGTTCCTGCATAGATCTGCCTATTTCGGAAAATTCACCTATTGTTCTCTGTACATTTCCAATCACCCTAGCTGCATTGTCCAGTCGAGTATTAAAATTTTTCATGTTTTCATTCAACTTATTGTCTATCTGTGAAGTCGAACTCTTTAGCCACTCAACGAGTTCATCCGATAATTTAGTTTTTTCTTCCAGCTTATTCAGCCAGAGCCGGATAATAAAAAGAACTGCGGCAATTGAAACTACAAATAATAAAATAAAAGAAGTGTTCATATCTAATTTTAACACGCAGCATTGTCATTCTGAGTCCTTCGACTTCGCTCAGGATAAACTTTAGCGAAGAATCTAGCGACAGCGCAAATACTAGATATTACGTTCGCTTTAGCTCACTAGATCGTTTACTTCGTTTAGGATGACAGGAAAAAATAGTTAGACTCTAGAAAGAAGCATTAATGTCGTGGTAATCTGCGTAGAATTGAATCCATTCGTGCAGAAGGACCAAAATTGTTTTCAAACGCTGTTTGAGCTTTTTGTAATCCTGACACAAGCTCGGGCAAAAATTCTATAAATTCATTCTCTTTTCCATATTATCTTGCGCTTTTTTTCAACATCACTAAATAATTGGATTTTTTGCTTTTAAGCAGATCAATCAAGACTGCGAGATTTCCAGTAAAATCAGAATTAGACTGGTCAAACCTTGGTGAAATATCTAGACCATATGTAATAGCACCCTGAGACGCGTTTTCAATTTTATAGAAGCTAAAATCAATAAAAAACATATCTGAGATTTTTCTATCAGTAATTGTTGATAATCCTCTGATTAAATCAAATCTAGCTTGATTTAGGTTAGTTTGATTTTCAGTATATTCAACCAAATTAACGGATCTCCGTCTTTCTCTAATCCGTTTTCTTAGTTGTTCTATTGGGTTGTTAATTTCTGGTAACATTTTTTTTCTTTAAAATTTATACTAAACCGCCGCCGCCTTTGAAGATTTTAGGTTTTAGCCAGTCCTGGGGAGTTGCAGCGTCAGTTCCCTTAGGTTCCTGTTCAACCTGTTCGATCGGAGTTACCATATCCGGTTGATTATTGAACCTTGGTTGGGGAAAAGATGACTGTCTTGGTTGATTAAAAGCCGGATTCATTGGCTGTTGAGGTTGAAATCCACGCTGAGGAACGGGTTTACCGATTGTTTTTTTAATAGCTCCGAATCTGAGCAAAGTCGCAATTGTTTCGAATGTGTCAGCAGTAACAGAGTAAGATGTAAAGTTATTGGTTGAAGCGGAAATTCCGGCGTATAAATTGGTTGCCATATCGCGGTCTATCTCAACTCCCAGACTTTGCAGAAGCTTAAGAACCATCTCTGAAATAGATGAACTGGTTTTGTTGACAAAATTTACTGATCCATAGAAGCTGTTAGTAAGATGTCGGTCGATATTAATAATATCTTTGCCCTGGAACTGTTTTTCATTAGATGAATAAAGTTCTCCAAGGCTATTAAGAGTCGGAGCATCGATTGTAATAATAAAGTTCAGTTTGCCGCCTGTGTAGTTATATTTGACTTGTTTAGGATCTAATTTAGGAAAGCCCTGTCTTGGAGTAACAATCAAGTTAAAATTATTACCCTGGATATTGTAATCAACCTTATCTATAGAGCCTTCGTTGTAGGGAAAAGAAATCACTAAATCGTCCCCGCTTGTGGAAAGCTGATCCTGTATTTTGTCAACGGTACTTAAACTATAGGTAGTCTTGCTGGAAGATGCAAGAGTCACATTTTTACCCATTTTGTGCAAACCGAGATATAAGGCTGTTGCTGCAGCTACAGCATCAATAGAAGGATTTGACGGCAGAACAATAGCACCACTTGTGCTTTTTTGTAGAACTTCATTAAGGTGTGTGAGTGTCTGTTGGACGTTGTCGTTCATATACTACAGGATAGATTTTACCACATCACCTATACGAATGTCAAGGGGATGGCTAAACACCATGCCTGCCTCCTGGTCTTTTTTTACCTCGGCTACAGTTTTTGCCCTCACTCTAAGCGAAACAAGTTTGGTCTTTCCAAAGAGCTTTTCAGCCCGGAATATATCCAGTTCATCACCAAGATTTATTTTACCTTTAATTATTTTGACACCGTATACCTTTTCGCCTTTAATAATAAAATTAGCTAAGATTTTGGCCGAACCCTTTAAATTTTTCTCTTTTTGCTGTTTTTCTTTAATCAGATCGGCAACTTCTTCAAGTTCATCTAAGAGGTCATAAATAATATTATAGATTTTAATTATTACTCTTTCCTGTTTAGCCACCTCTTTAGCTTCATCTGACACCGGAGTTGCGAAACCGATTATTATTGAATTGGTACTTTTCGCCAAAAATATGTCCGACTTATTAATATCACCGACTGCTTTTAATACGACTTTAATATCGTTATTTGTAGCCACCGATTGACTAATTGCCTCTAATGATCCGTGCGAGTCTGCCTTAATTAAAACTGAGAGTTTTTTATCTTCTTTTTTAGGATTAAGGAGTAAATCGAGGTCAATTTTTTGCGAAATAATTTTTTTTTGATCATCGGATTGAATTTTTTCTACTGTTTCTTTTGTTTCGGATTGAGAAGTTATCATTGCTCCGACCTCCGGAAGATCATCAAAACCCAGGAATTCAAAAGGCAGAGAAGGAACAGCCTCAATAATAGGCATTCCCAGATCGTTAAACATAGCCCTGATCTTGGCTTTTTTTTCTTTTACCTGAATCCGGTCGCCAATTTTAAGTAATCCGTCTTTAATAATTGCGCTAACCGTAGTTCCCCGGCGGTCCTTTTTAGCCTCAATAATATAAGCTTTGGGCGGATTTGCCGGAGAATATTGAAGGTTAAGGTCGGTAGTTACGAGAAGAATCGCTTCCAAAAGTTCATGTACTCCTTTACCTGTTTTAGCCGAAAGCGGCATTACAGGAACAGTTCCGCCCTTGCCTTCGACCATAACCTCATATTTTAAAAGGTCATTTTTAACTTTTTCCTGATTAGTATCGGGAAGGTCAATTTTGTTGATGACAACTATAAATGGAATATTAGCCGATTTAATATGTGAAATCGATTCTCCAGTCTGAGGCATTACGGAATCCTTTCCGTCGATAAGAAGTAACGCTATATCAGCTACATTGGCACCGCGTGCCCGCAGGCGTGAAAAAGCCTCATGGCCGGGAGTGTCTATAAATGTAATTTTATTAGTGTTATAACCTTTTAAATTGGTAGTAATTTCATAAGCTCCGATTTTTTGGGTTATTCCTCCGTGTTCTTTGGCGGTTAAACTGGTTTTGCGGATATAATCAAGAAGGGTAGTCTTACCATGATCGACATGTCCGAGAATTGCAACGATTGGTGGTCTGTTCATTTTATTTCTTCTTTAACTTCAGGAGGTATTTCTAATTTTGTAGCATTAACCAGTTTATCTTCCGGTTTTGCATCCGCTTCTTTTTTTTCGGGTTTCTTCTGATTCTGGACTATATCTATGCTGTATTCAGCAAGGCGGGAAGCCAGATTTACATTGATGCCTCTTGAGCCGATGGCAAGGGGCGCCTGATCCTCATCTACCATTACTTTGGCTTTTTTTGCAACCGTGTCCAGTTCAACACTTGTTATTTTTGCAGGAGATAGGGCTGCCATGAGAAAAAGCTTATCGTCCTTATTCCACTGAATAACATCAATTTTTTCCTGACCTCCCAGTTCATCTGTTACAGTTTGCACTCTTATTCCTTTTTGACCGACACAGGCTCCAACCGGATCAACACCGCCTTGTGTGCTGAAAACGGCAATCTTAGCTCTTTCACCCGGCTCTCTTACTACTTTTTTTATTTGAACGGTTCCGTTAACTATTTCCGGTACTTCCCTTTTGAACAGTTCTTCGATAATTTTCGGATCATTTCTTGATATGATAATTCGGTTATTTCCAAATTTATCGTCAACTATTTCTTTCAGGAGAACTATAAGGGTATCATTGACCTGATAATGGTCATTTTTAATCTGTTCTTCTTTGGGAAGCAGGGCCTCGGTTTTGCCGATGTCAAGATAAGCGTTGCGTCCGTCATAGCGTATAACTCTACCCTTTAATATGTTGCCGACTTGGGATCGGTAATGAATTGCGACTGTTTTCTTTTCAGCTTCGCGAATTTTTTGTAGAATAACCTGTTTAGCAGTTTGTGCGGCAATCCGTCCAAAACCGGGGGGAGTAATATTTTTTTCGCCTTTAAATATTTTTGTTTCGCCTGTCTCTCGGCTTACTTTGGCGGTCATTTCCTCCTCAAATATATCAGGATATTCTTTTTTGTAGGCTGCAAGGACAGCGGCTTCGATAGATGCTATAACATCATCAACAGAAATTCCACGTTCGGTTGCGACTTGATTTAAAGCTAAAGCAAATTCGGATTTTACTATTGTCATATTAAAATTAAAAAGATCCCTCGCCTATAACTACGGGATGAATTTAATTAAAGTATCAAATTCAATGGTAACAAAAAGAAGGCTATTTTGCAAAGGCTTATTTGGCAGGTTTTTCTTCTTTTTTACCGGTAGAAGCTGAAGGAGTTTTTGCTTCAGTAGCTTTTCCGGCAGGTTCGGCAGTTTTTGTTTCAATTGCGGTTCCTTCTTCATCGGGTTTGGCTGTAATTACTTCCGGAGCAACTGCCGGAGCAGTCTGCGGGAGAATTTCTTCCTCTTTATGTTGGACAATAGATACAATTACTTTATTCTGATCGTCTTTTACTTCAAATTTATCTGACTTAGGCAAGTTGGAAACTTTATATTCCTGACCGATTTCTTTAAGCGAAGTAATATCGATTTCAATTTGTTGAGGAATATCCGTCGGTAATGCTTCGACCAAAAGTGATTCCGCTTGAGTCAAAAGTACTCCGGCTTTAACGCTGACGGCTTCTGACTGACCGATTACCTTAATCGGAACTTCTGTCTGAATTTTTTGCTTAAGATCTATTTTCCTGAAATCTATATGCAGGATGTTATCGTTTACCGGATGTCTTTGAACATTTTTTATTAAAACCGGAAGTTCTTTTTTATCTAAATCAAGAAAGACCACTCCGGTTTCCTTGGCGATTTTATAAGTCTTAGTAAAGTCTTTAAAAACTGCCGTAACAGATTGGGATTTGAAATCCTGTCCGTAAATATTAGCAGGAATATTTCCTTCTTTTCTTAATTTATTTAACTTTTTACCAAAGACAGTACGGGGTGTAACTATCAGTGTAAGTTTAGTTTGCTGGTCAGATTTAGATTTTTTTGTATTAGCCATATTTGTGATGCGGATTACGGATCTTATTCGGATGATGCGGATATTCGGATCTTACTGATTTATCCGCATATCTGTAGATCCGCATAGAATCCGTAGATCAGTATTACTTTTTTATTCCTTTATCAATTCTACTAAGAATATTTTATCAGTCGATAAGGAAGTATTATAAATGATTCTATTATCTTTGACAAGGGCAGGAAAATTTTGATTCAACAGGTGAATTTTTTTATCAATAATAAGCTCTAATCCCAAGTCGCTATTGGATGCACCTATTTGTTTTTGAACAATTAACTGATATATATTTCTGCCTTTTTTTAATTTTTCACCCGGATCATAATCTATTATTATTTCGGTACTCGTTTTGGTTGGAATGTCAAGAATAAAACCGATTTTTTTGTAAACTCCTGTTTCCTCGGAAAAATTTTCTATCAGCACCCCGTCTTTACTGATTTTTTTAATAGCTGAATTTTTGGGTAGGTACACTTGAAAAAAGTTACGGTAGTTTCCGCCCGGAAATACGTCGGCCGAATCATTGTTGAACTGAATTGAAAAAGAATTAATTATTTTGCCCTGTTCGTCAAAGGTTACCTTCATATTGGTATGACGAGTGACAAAAAAATTAACTTTGTTCAATCCAAGATTGGCATCAAAAGGGAAAATGTAATCGCTTAAACAGGTGGGAGCTTCGGTGCTACACGATGGCTGGATCGTTCTACCTGACCAATAGAATGTATCGAGTACGGTCTGTAATTTAGAATCGTCAAAATAAAGCGAGATTTGTTTTTCATCCAAAGATTTTTTAAGAGCTTTGGCTAATTCGGTGAGAGAAGCATTTTCAAGATCAAGTAAAATTGTCTGGGTTAATGAACCGAGGAAATTTTTCTTTTGAATTGATCCGGGAAAGAAATTTTTTTCCGAGTAATACTGGGTTTTTAAATAAAAATTCTTCTGGTTAATTTTTTCATTAAAGTCGGGAAGGTATATCTCCGGAAATGCTCCGAGAATATTCTGAACCGCGGTTGTTGTTATTAAAAAACCGCCGGAAAAATTAGTGAAACCCATCTCCTTTTCCAAAAAAAACTTAGCCTGAGCGTAGTTTTCCAATAAATCCGGAGAAAAAGCCGAGTCCCTCAGGAACCAGTTTGGTTGGTTCAGATAGTTGCGTATTGCTTTGGGCGGTTCGACGTGGGCATTGAGTTGTCCGTCTGCGTCATAGACATCATAAATTTTAATCTCTTCAACTGTGTAGTCTTTAACCTTCATTAAGCCAAAAGACCCTATGAATCCGCCACCCGGTCTCAATTCCATATTGTTGGCAAACAAAAGCAGATAATTTTTTTCGGTATTTTTTGCCAATATGGAATCGATATACGGCAGAATTCTTTTGATCCGGAATATTACATCGGTATACTGTACAAGATCTTTTTTTATGCTTTTTGAATTGGGTAAAGAGGTCGGTATTTCCTGAGCAAGATTGTTCAGATTTTCTTCGATGGTTTTTATATCCCGCTTAATAGTCTCAAATCTTAATAAAAGCAGTGCTTTTTCATCGGTTGTTTTATTTTTATTTAAAATAAGCTTTAAAACTTCTCTGGAATTTTTCTGCAGATTTAATGATTTCTGAACTGTAATACCGGCTCTATCGGTATTTTTAAAAAGAAAGTCCGGGAAGGTCAGGGAGAAGATCAGGAAAGTAACACGGGGAATTTTATAGATAGTTTTGGCAGTTAAAAATAATTTTTGTCCGGATTCATAATTTTTCTCAGAGCCGGAAAAATCGCCCTGTTTCAGGTTTTTTGACGCCTTATAAAAAAGAAAAGTTGAGGCAAAAAGCAGCGGGAAAAAAGCTATATGAAAAAATAAAAACAAGAAAATAAATGTCAGAATAATTTTCTTTCTTTTTGGCATTTTAAATTTCGGTAAAAGCCAGACTTTTTTTGGCAACGGGATATTTTTTGCTGCAGTTAAGCGGAGAAAAGTTTCTTTCGCCTGGGAAAAAGTAAACCAGAGAATTTTATCGACATGGGAATCCAGTATTCTATCTCCAAGAATACTGACGATTTTTAAATTTGATCCCTGAAGTTGTTTTAAGGCAGTTTTGGTCAGTTCTTCATTATTAATGTATATAAGAGTAACTTTTTTATGCTTTTCGATTAAGTTCTTTTTAGGAATTTTTTCCTCGTTCAGAAAAAAAATATATTCAAATCGAGTAAGCTTCTTTGGCAATTCAGGTGAGTAAAATACATCGGCCTTATATTTTTTAAGATGCTGTTTTAAAAGCTGAATCAGTTGATGATTTTTCTCCGAAACAATCAACACCGGCGGTTTTTCTTCCAGTATTTCAGTGACAAAGCTCATACTATATTGTATATTTCTATATTACAAAAAAGAAGTTTTATTTACCCTGTTGAGGGTGAGGGGTCTAACTCTATTATGTCTTTGTTATTGACTAGACGTGGAAAATTATTCAGAGTTGTATATACTGAAGCAGTATTTCCTTCTCGTGGTCTAAGTTCTCCAGTAATTTCTCTAACAGTCTTTGTTCTTAATACAGCCAAACATGGTAGATATAATTTATCAAAAGCCCCCCCCCGTTTGAAGTAAAACTTCCCATTCATGAGCTAATCGTGGGTTAACTTTTGGATTTTGTAAAGCAGCTCTTTGTTGCTCTAAAGTTGTTCGTGCAGTCATAGTTAATGATTATAGCATAATTATTTTCAATTTGTTACAATAAAAGAATGTCAATAAAGTTTCCTATAACAATTAAAATTATTTATGAAAAAGAGGCAAAAGATGCTCCTTATGTGGCTTATATACCTGAATTTGACATATCATCCTGTGGTAAGACAGAGGAAAAGGCTAAAAAGAATGTAAAAGAGGTTTTAGAAATAACATTAGAAGAAGTAAAAAAGCAGAATAGGCTTGATGAGTTTTTGAAAGAAGCCGGAGTTTCGTCACAAAGAGAATATTTTTTTCCAAAATTAACATTCGAGCCGTTTGTTTTTCAGACATAATGCCTTCAATTAAACCTATTCATTATAAAAAGGTTGTGAAAGTCTTTAAGCACTCTGGATGGATTTATGATAGGACAAAGGGTGACCATATGATTTTTCTAAAGAGAGGTTTTATCCGTCCAGTTGTAATTCCTAAGTATAAGACTGTTCCTGTATTTATTATTAAAAATAATCTAAGAACCGCGGGAATAGAAAATATTGAGTATTTTGATTTATTGAAATTATGAGCAAAATTATTTCGTTAAATGAGGTAAAAAATATTACTCCAAAAATTTCTGCAAAAAAAACAGTTTTGGTGGGGGGATGTTTTGATTTGCTTCATTACGGACATCTTACTTTTCTCAAAAATGCTAAAAAGACCGGGGATTTTTTAATAGTTGCTTTGGAGTCGGATGAATTTATCAAGGAACATAAAGACAGGTCTTCGATACATAATCAGGAGCAAAGGGCTGAAATTCTTGCGTCCCTGGATTTTGTTGATTTAATAATTAAGATCCCACTGTTTAAATCCGATACCGAGTATTCAAATTTAGTAAAAATCATAAAACCAAAAGTTATTGCCATTACAGCCGGAGACAATCAAATTGATAATAAAAAAAAGCAGGCAAATATGTTTGGAGCAAAACTGAAAATAGTAAGCCATCTGATTAAAGGATTTTCCAGCGGGCAGATAATTAAAAATTTTGAATAAATCATTCAAACAACGATTCTGGACAAGCCAGAATGACGGGCAAGATAGATTATGAGGCTTTTTTTAGCAATTGAATTACCGCCTAAGGTTAAAGTCGAATTAGAAAAACAAATACAGGATATCAGAAGAGAGTATGCGAATTACAATTGGATTCCAAAGGAAAACTTCCATATTACCTTGTTGTTCTTTGGTGATATTGAATCAAAAGAAGAGGTTGAAAGGCTGAAAAATAAGATTGAAGCAGCAATCTATGATGTTAATTCTTTTATTATGTATTCTTACGGAGCAGATCTTTTTATTAACAATAAAATTCTTTTATATATATATTTCAGGCGTGAAAAAATAATCGAAGAACTTGTTACCAAAATAAAAAATAATCTTCAAATTGAAGACCAAGTAAAATTTGTCCCTCATTTATCCATTGCAAGAACCCGGGTTCCTTCCAAACAACAATATCTCCACTTAAAGAAAAAACTGCAAAAATTAAATATTGATATAGATTTCGCTGTGACAAAAATACATCTGTTTCAGAGTATTCTTGAAGGGCAAAAACCAATCTATAAAAAAATTTCCAGCTTTCCGCTGCTTATACCACTTCGCAGTCATTAATAATAAATCTATGACCGCTATGTTAGGTATAATACCCAACGTAGCTATCAAATTTATTTTGATAGCGGAGTGGTATTAAATCTT
This sequence comes from Candidatus Roizmanbacteria bacterium RIFCSPLOWO2_01_FULL_35_13, assembly GCA_001789635.1. Taxonomy (GTDB): domain Bacteria; phylum Patescibacteriota; class Microgenomatia; order UBA1406; family GWC2-37-13; genus 2-01-FULL-40-13. The sequence continues at coordinate 13,345 of MGAF01000047.1, forward strand.
AAGCGGCTCCAATTCTGAACATGGATGTTCCGCAAACCGGACATTTACCTTTTGAAGCCGGTTTACCGTTTTTCATGGTAACCTTTGTTGGATTGGCTACGTCTCTTTTTGCTCTGCATTTTACGCAATACATTGATGGCATATAAAATCACCTCCATTTACAATTTCTAAACTCTAAAAACTTAGAAATTTTATTACCTATTCATCGTAGCAAAATATATAGCAAATTCAAGCGTAATTATTAAAGAAATAAAAATAAGACTTTTTCTGAGGTCTTTTTTAAAAAAGCTTTGTTCTGATTTAACTTTTGAAATTGTTTCTATATTTTTTTTTGGTTCATTTTCTTCGACCGCGATTTTCGGTTTTGCAGATTGCCCAAGAAGTTTTAATCTTCTTCTGTATTCTGCCAACTTTTTTTCTTCTTTAGTTTTTCTTGTCATTATTTTAAACTAACAAATCCCTCGCTAAATCTTCGGGATGAAAAGAATAAATGTATTCTTTTCAATTATAAACTTGTTGACACTAGATTTCAAAGCCGTTAAAATGTAGACCATGATTAACAAAAAACTTTCTTTGGTTACCCTTTTCTTATTTTTTTTAATTTCTACCTATCTATCATATACTACATTTGCCAAAGGAGGAAGTTTAATTTTACCTAAAACAAACTATAAAGCTCCGCAAGCCAATCAAAATAGCCAAGTCACAAATGATTCAATAGCTTCTGAAGAAAAAACCGAAGAATGTCCATTGAATGGTGAATTGTTCGGAAAAACTGTGGCGCAAAAGTGGGCTAAAAAAAGACCCCTGGGAATAATGGTAGAGAATAGTACTGCGGCAAGACCCCAGTCCGGTTTGTCTTCGGCTGATATTGTCTATGAAGCAGTAGCTGAAGGCGGAATAACAAGATTTTTAAATATTTATTATTGTCAGGATGCATCCTATGTCGGACCGGTCCGCTCGGCTCGAATTTATTTTGTTAAGTTATTACAGGAATATGGAGATAATCCGCTTTACGCTCATGTCGGCGGTGCAAATACCGATGGCCCGGCCGACGCTCTTGGCGAAATAGATGACTTGGGATGGGGACTTTATAACGATCTGAATCAATTTGGAGTACCGTTCCCATACTACTGGAGAGATTATGAGAGGCTGCCTGGAAGAATTACAGAACATACCGTATATACTACTACTACAAAGCTATGGGAGTTTGCCAAATCAAAGAGGAATTTAACAAATACCGATAAAAAAGGAAAAGCCTGGGACGTTAATTTTGAAAAATGGAAATTTAAGGATGACACAAATTCTGCCGAAAGAGGGAAATTAACTAAAATCAGTTTTTCTTTCTGGGATTCGTTTGCCAAAGATTATTCGGTCGTCTGGACTTATGAAAAGGCTATCAACAGTTTCAAAAGGAGCAATGGCGGATCTCCGCACATAGATAAAAATACCGATAAGCAGCTCGAGTCTAAAAATGTTGTAGTCGTTTTTGCCAAAGAATCACCGGCAAATGACGGTTATCCCGGAGGCCATATATTGTACAAACTAACCGGTTCAGGCGACGGTCTGGTTTTTCTGGACGGGAACGCAATCGAAATTACCTGGAACAAAAAAACAGAAGATTCCAGAATGAAGTTTTTTGATACTAACGGTAGGGAAGTGTCCTTTGTAAGAGGGCAGATATGGATAGAGATTCTGCCGGTTGGAAATGAAGTTACCTATTAATTATGCTTGATCATATTATTCCATCTAAGGCGAGAAGAAAAATTTTAGCACTTTTTTTCCAGAGCCCAAATGACAGTCATTACTTAAGAAAAATAGTCAGGGATATTGGTGAAGAGGTTAATGCGGTTAAAAGGGAACTGGATATATTATCCGGCGCAAAGCTCCTTCATAAAGAAAAAAGACTCAATAAAATTTTTTACTCCCTAAATAAGAGTTATTTGCTTTATGATGAATTCTTAAGAATTTTTGCCAAATCTTCTTTTTTAGCCGAAATGATATATAAAAATTTATCAAAAATCGGCAAAGTCAAATTTATAGTTATTTCGACTAAATTTGTAAAACAGGTTCAAATAAAAGAGGATGAAATTTATTTGCTGATTGTTGGAATCATTGTGGTTCCGGAAGTAGCGGCAATTGTTGGAGAAGCTGAAAAACAGTTCGGCAGGGAAGTAAATTATACGGTTATGGCAGAAGAAGAATTTGCCTTCAGGAAAAAGAACAACGATCCGTTTATCTGGAGATTTTTAAAACAGCCGAAGGTGATGCTAGTTGGGACAGAGGATGATTTGTTAAAATAGTTTGTTGTTTTGTCATCCTGAATTTATTTCAGGATCTGGTTTTAAATCAGATGCTGAAACTAGTTCAGCATGACAGGTTGGTAAAAATGAAAATTCTTAAATTGTTTTTTCTCATCTGGATAGCTCTGCTTATTATTTGGATTGATCTGCCGGAAAATCTGCAAGTTAAATATAAATTCGGAAAAAAAAATATTGATTTTAAGATAAATCCTCTATCCGTTGACAGAGAAATATTCGGCGTTAAAATAAAAAAAAATTTTAATACACAATTAGGACTGGATTTAAAAGGAGGCAGTCATTTGGTATTTGAGGCGGATAAGTCAAAAGTTAAATCAGCAGACCTACAGGACGCTCTCAATTCGGTCAGGGATATAATAGAGAGAAGAGTAAATCTTTTTGGAGTTTCCGAGCCCGTCGTACAAATGTTAAAGTCACAAGGAAATTATAGAGTATCTGTAGATTTACCAGGAATTACAAACGTATCTGAGGCTGTAAAACTGATCGGCCAGACAGCTCAGCTTTCATTTAAAGAAGAGTTATTAACGGATAATAAGGAAGCTACTAAGACTCCGATTTTCTTGAGGTTGAATAAAGAAACAGGCTTAACGGGTAAGCATGTAAAAAAAGCCGGAGTGGTATTTGACCCGCAAGATGGTAAACCCCAAGTGAGCCTGAATTTTTCTAAGGAAGGCGCAAAATTATTTGGAGAAATAACCAAAAGAAATATTAATAAACCGGTAGGTATTTTTATAGATCAACTTTTAATCTCGGCTCCGACTGTGCAACAGGAGATTACAGGTGGTGAAGCTGTAATAACAGGAGACTTTACCGTTGACGAAGCGAAAAAATTGGCAATTGCCATTAATTCCGGAGCGCTTCCTTTGCCGATTAAATTGGTGGAGCAGAGGAATATCGGGCCGACTCTGGGTAAAATTGAAGTACAAAAAAGTGTATTTGCCGGCGCGGTCGGACTTTTTATGGTTTTGCTGTTCATGGTTTTATACTACGGAAGATTGGGATTAATTGCCGCAATGGGTCTTATAATATACGCTTTGATTTCACTCGCAATTTTCAGGGCAATACCGATTGTTTTGACACTGCCGGGAATTGCCGGATTTATTTTATCGATAGGTATGGCTGTTGATTCGAATATTCTTATTTTTGAAAGGATTAAGGAAGAACTGAGAAAGGGAAATGATTTTGATATTGCGATCCGACTGGGTTTTGGCAGGGCCATTGATGCGATAAAAGACGCAAATATTACTACTTTACTTGTATCTTTCATTTTATTTAATCCGCTAAACTGGGAATTTTTACCGCAGTTCGGTTTGGTCAGAGGGTTTGCATTAACTTTGGCCGTTGGAGTTGCAACAAGTTTATTTACCGGAGTTGTTATTACGAAAAGATTAATTAATATTTTTTATAGACAATAATTCGTCATTCTGGTAAGCTTCGAGCTTGTCGAGAAGTGCATCCAGAATCGATTCTGGATAAGTTATAATCCTGAGATCAAATGATCGAAGGACCAGAATGACAAAAACATTTTATGATTAATTTTTTGAAATATCGGAAATTGTATCTCTTAATTTCCCTGATAGTTATCGGAGCAGGATTATTTTCAATTGTCAAGTGGGGATTCAGATATTCGATTGATTTTGTCGGCGGAACAAACCTTGAATATCAGGTAGATAAAAATATCAAGCAGGTTCAGGTAAATAAAGTTCTGACAGAAAGTAAAACTGAAGTTATATTTACCCAGATTAGTGATAAAAAAATAACTATACGGTCTAAGCCAATCGATGAAAAAAAAGAACTAGAGATCAGAAAAAATTTGGAAACAAAATTAAAAGTAAAAACTACATTATTACGTTTTGAAACTGTAGGTCCGATAATCGGCAAAGAAACAATCAGAAAAACTTTACTGGCGTCTATTCTGGCGATACTGGGAATTCTGATTTATATGAGTTTCGCTTTCAAAAGTTTTTATTTTGCCGCATCGGCAATTTTGGCATTATTTCATGATATTCTGGTTGTTGTTGGAACTTATTCCCTGATGTCACATTTTTTTGGAGCCGAAGTCGACCTGTTATTCGTTACGGCTCTGCTTACGACAATGTCATTTTCGGTGCACGATACTATAGTTATTTTTGACAAGATAAGAGAGTATGGTACTGCAGATAAATCCGAAATAGAAAATTATGCCAATAAAGCTTTAACCGAAACATTAATCCGTTCTCTCAATAACTCAATGACAATTATTTTTATGTTACTGGCTTTATTATTGCTGGGCGGTTCAACTATCAAATTTTTTATTGCCTCCCTTTTAATCGGAACCATAACCGGTACATATTCATCTCCCTTTGTCGCCACCCCGATTTTGGTTTGGTTGATGAAGAGAAAAAAATGAAATTCTTACTGTAATTAAATTATTCGGGCCCGAAAAGGAATGTTTATATCTCCACCATTAATGAGCTTTCCTTCATTTATTATAGTTTGGACAGTTCTAATAAGAGAATGCACATATCCAACTACTACCAAATTTACACCTAACCTTGCTGTTATATCACCTGGCATTTCTCTTATATCAAATCCTCTTGAAGAATTAATTTAGAATGGGTAATATAGTAGTATATGAGAAACTATATTTCCCTCAAACCCAAGGTT
>MGAF01000048.1:0-19224 GCA_001789635.1 Candidatus Roizmanbacteria bacterium RIFCSPLOWO2_01_FULL_35_13
ATAATTACCGCAAAGACTCTATTCCACTGGTGGCCTAGAGTTTAATCCTATAGACGATAACAAGTATTAACTAATTAAAAGGAAGTGATATTATTAGGAATTTTAATACTCCAAATATTAACAGATTAGACTGTAAAAGCAAGAAAAGATAATTAAACAACTCTATAAAAACTCCCTCTGGTTTTTCCGATTTTTAGGATCAGTTTTTTGTCGTCGAGTTTTTTGAGGTCGTGACAGGATATTAATCTTTACTCAAGGTAAGTATCTTCAAATAATAAGCTTGATCTAACAAGACAATCAAATCATTATTGACAAAATAACGCGTACGCGTTAAATTGTCAATATGGACAAAGTAGATAAAATTGAAAAACAACTTCTTAAGGAAATTAAAAAGAAGAGAAAAAATATTAAGGAAAAAGTTAATAAGCCGGCGATAAACGATGAGAATATTCAAAAGTTGGCTTTGAGTTTGATTAAAAAGAACGTCAAAGAAATCAGAGATCAGCAATTTTTTAGTGCAAAAAATATTTTGAATTTAATAGGAGCGGGTTTAGTTTCGCTAACTGAGATGTATCCGCACAATTTAATAAGACGCGGCAAGCCATATCTTCAGGATCCTGAAATATTTGGATCCTGGAAGAGATTTAACATTCCCTATCTCAAAAGGACACTAAAAAGATTAGAAAAAGCAAAAGTTGTAGAAATAAGAGAAGAAAAAGGGAGGCAAATTATAAAAATTACCGACAAAGGCAAGACAAAAATTCTTAAAAACGCTATTGATGATATTAAAATTGAACAACCTACGCTTTGGAATGGAAAATGGTGGTTGGTCAGCTATGATCTACCTGAATATATGAGCAATCTTAGGGATGGTATTAGAAAGTATCTTCTTAACTTAGGGTTTTATCCTATGCAGAAGAGTGTTTATGTTCATGCTTATCCGTGTAAGGAACAGGTTGAATTTTTGAGAGAATATTATGGAATTAGGGAATATATGACAATCCTAAAAATAGAATGGATAGAAAATGACAAAATTTTAAAAGAATTTTTTAACTTGTAATTCCCTGTGGTCTCTGCCACAGGGAAACAATAAAGGGAAAGAGTGAAAACCGAATTAGGTTTTCACATTATCTTTGTCATATCGAGCGATTAGCGAGAAATCTAGCGCTAGCGTAGTTTACGTTTCACTAGATTTCTCAGTCTGCCATGGCGGGATCCTTCGAAATGACATATGATACCCTGTGGTCTCTGCCACAGGGTAATTCATTAAATTGACAAAACTTCGTGATCACGGAGTTTTGTCAATAAGTATTAACAGCTTTGTAATAGCTTCCTCTGGTTTTACCAATCTTAATTATAAAATTTTTATCTGCGAGTTTTTTGAGGTCGTAGCGCAGGGTTCTTTCAGGGACTTTCAGGAAGCGCCGGCGGATGAAGTCAAAAGAGATCATCGGGTGGTCTTTAATGATGTTATAAATTTCCTCTAGTCTGGGAGTAAGGATTGTTTTCTTTTTTTCCTCATCACCAATCCTATTTTTCAGATCTTCCACCTGTGAAAGAAAGGATGTCAACATAAAAAGCAGATAATCATTTGTATTTTGTAAACCGGTGTCGAGATAATAGTAGTAATCGGATTTATGGTTATCCAGATATTCTTCAAAAGGAACAAAAAAACCTAAATCATAATTTTTAGCTTTTAAAATTGCAAAAATAAGCAGTCTGCCAACACGGCCGTTACCGTCCAAAAAAGGATGAATTTTTTCAAATATTAAGTGGGAAATAAATGCGGCTATCAGCGGAAATTTTTCCTCTTCAGAATTTATAAATTTATTAAGTTGAGTCAAAAGAGTAGAAACTTTTTCGGGCGGAGGAGTTGTGTAGATTACGACTCCGGCCTGATTGAATATTGCTGTCATTTCTTTTCTGAATTTACCTCTGTCTGGAGTGAGATCCTTCATCACTAGCGAATGAGTTTCCCTAATGATATTTAAATTTATTAATTGGCGGGATTTCACAGTTCTGTTTAAATTTTGGACTGCGTCTAAAATATTATAAATTTCAATTTTCTTGAGCTTATCTTTTGTAATTTCCACATCATCCATATTTAAAGTATTACCTTCGATTCGGGCAGAAAATAAAGAACTTTTGAGAAGACTGACCCTTTGAATATTATTTTTTAATTCTTCCGGAATTTTTTTATCTTTAAAAAACAAGCGGAAGGAATCAATTTTGGAAATAAGCTCTAAAATTTCAGAAGTAATCTGGTAAGTCGGAGGAATCTTCATGTGAAAATATTACCATATTTTGCCTAATGTTGCCGAATCTTGCCGGATATTTAGATAATTAATTTATTCCATCTTTTATTTGGTTCAAGTTAGTAAGTAGGCAGGGTTAATTTATTATCTTTTGAAAAAAATTTCTGAAACATTATCAACTGTGGTAATTATATTTAAAATGTTACCTGCACCCATTAATAATAATGGCACAGCTTTATCTCTGTTACTCTTAGCATTAGATTGCAAATAGTTTATTCCTATCAATACTACAGGTATTAGTATTAAAAAGCTTGTAATTAATCCATTTAAACCAAAATGTTCATATATTGGTTTGGTAAACCAATAGTTTTCTTTTGCGACCCCAGCATTAATTGCCAAGGCAGAAAGAGTAATATCAAAAGTACTGCCAGTTATCCAGGCATATTTAGATAACGACAAAATTTTTTCGTATTTAGTCATACCGGAAATTATAACATATTATAGGTTAAAATTAATTTAATTTGGATAAATCTTATTCACGATATTTTATTCAGCGGTGCCGACCAAGTAAACTGCCTGCCAAGGGCGGTAGACTGAGAGGAATTTTTTTTCAAATGTAGTCTTGTTATCTCTGGTTACTTTATAGTCAAATACGGCTTTTGCTCCCCAGGCCGGAAAGTCCACTTGTTTTGTGACTCCTTTTTTCAAAGTTGGATCGTCTTGATAAATAGCCGGAAACGGTGGAGATACATCGTAAACTGTTACCGGCGAAATTTCAACTTTTCTTTCATCCTTTTTTCCATAAAATCTGAATGTTAAAAAATTATTATCTTCATCGATTTCTGTCTGAATGAGAATTGATGCTGGAGTGTCATTCAGAATTTTGAGATCCGGAGAAGGGGCAAAAACAGTTGCATCAAATCCCGGTTTTGAGTCGTTTTCATAATACCCAACTCTATAGGCGTGAGCTGTTCTTTCAGTAATAGGAAGACCGGCATTTAAGGCGGCTCGGAAAAGAGTCGTTGAAACTTGGCATACGCCGCCGCCGTCGCCCAATACGGTTTTGCCGCTTTTTATTATGTATGCGGGTTTATAGCCGGTTAAGGAAGATATATCACCAATAGTGTCATTAAAAGAAAAAACTTTGCCTTTTGGAATCAAAACTCCGTTAAATTTAGTACTGGCAAGGATAATATTATGTATACGTTCAGGTATAGAATGACTAAAGTCCGATTTGCCAACTGCAATTAATTCTTCGATGCCAAATTCATTTGCTTTTGCTAGGGTAATCTCAGGTTCTATTACTTTTACAGGAAGCTGAAGCTGAATATTTACCATTTTTTCTTCGAGTCCTAGAATAAGTTCATCAGTATCCTTTAAAAATGTTTGTTCTTCAATCATTTGACCTTTTTCTTCCTGCCTGAAACTTAATACCCTTCCATTCTCAAAGTTAAAAAGTGCATTTTTTGCCGGCTTATTATATTTTTCTTTTGCCTCTTCTGTAAATTCTTCCAGTACGGATCTGTCATAACTTAATTTTGTGACAAATTTAAATTTTTGCCAATTCAGAATTGTTGCAAGTTTTTGAAAGATGCGTGAAGGAAAGTGGCTTGATCTGCCGATGAGATATGCCCTGTCTGCGATTCCCTGGGAATCAAAACCGATCTTTAACTGATCACCGGAAAAAGTCGCAACCGGATCATTTTTATACAATACATTCAGACCTGTTTTTTTAAATTTAGCATTGACATTATCGAAGTATTTGACTACTTCGGATTTTGGTTTTTTGCCAAAATCTATATCATTAATAATTACATTCGGATAAATTTTATTTTTTAGGTCGCTGTCCTTATTTATTATTTGCAGACAGGCCAGAATAGTCAGAATAGAAATTATTAATATTCCCGATAAAAATATTCTCATTTGATATTATTATTACTATGGATGATGATAAAGTAAATCCACCTCAAAATCAATCCGGCACGGTTTTTGAGTCTGTTCCTGCAGACAATTTACAGCCCGAAGAAGTAGCTCCGGATGTGGCTGAACCGACTGGTGAAGATGTATCTCAGGGACAGGATCTGCCTTCTGATTCGTCCCCTCTGGTATTTGAAGAAAATAAAAGTAAATATTTTATCATTGCGGGTGGTGCAATTTTTTTCCTGTTAATTTTAATATTTTTTCTGAAGTTAATTTTTGGAGCTAAAGCGCCGCCTAAGGATATCACTCTAACTTATTGGGGTCTGTGGGAAGACAAGGAGGTTTTTGCTCCGCTTATTACCGATTATCAGAGGAAAAATCCGGGCATCAAAATAGATTATCAAAAAATGACTCCTCAGGATTACAGGGATAAGCTATTGGCACGAAGCAAAAACGGCGAGGGACCGGATATCTTCAGATTTCATAATACCTGGCTGCCTGAAATTACAGACGTAGCTACTCCGTTGCCTGAGAAAATTATGAGTACGGGCGAATTTGATAAAACATTTTATAAAATACATCAGAAAGATTTAAAAATCGGAAATTCTTATTATGGTCTGCCTCTTTATATTGATGGTCTGGTTTTGGTATATAACGACAGTCTTTTTAAGCAAGCCGGAATTGCGACCGCACCGACAACCTGGGATGATATAACAGACGCCGTAACAAAATTAACCGTAAAAGATACGAATGGTCAGTTGGTTACTGCCGGAATTGCCTTAGGTTTAACTTCTAATGTTGATCATTTTTCTGACATTTTAGGATTAATGATTCTGCAGAACGGAGCCACTTTAAAGACGCTTGACCAACCTGAAGCTGCAGGAGCACTCGAAAGTTTCAGAAAGTTCGCTGAACCGCCAAATAATTTTTGGGATGAGACAATGCCCAATTCTGTCTCAGCGTTTATTCAGGAAAAAGTAGCTATGATTTTTGTCCCTTCCTGGGAAGTTCTGACAATAAAAAGTATTAATCCTGATCTGCAGATTAAAGTCGTTCCGGTTCCTTCGGTTCCCGGCGGTTCGCCTGTATCTGTTGCCAGTTATTGGGCGGATGGAGTATCGCGTTACAGTAAAAATCAGCTGGAAGCCTGGAAATTTTTACGCTTTTTAGTAGAGAAGGATTCGATGACAAAACTTTACGAAATAGAAGCCAAATTCCGGAGATTCGGTGAACCGTATTCACGAGTAGACCTGGGTTCACTTTTAGCGCAGAATGAATATTCCGGAGCTGTAATTAAGCAGGCAGACGCATATGTTTCTATACCGCTTATTTCCCGAACTTATGATAACGGTTTGAATGATGAGATTGTCCAGTATCTGGAAAATGCAGTTAATGCTACAGTTCAGGGAGTGGCTTATGCTGATGCTTTAAGTACAGCCAAACAGGGAGTTGACCAGGTATTTAAAAAATATAAAATTGAATAAAAATTAATTGTCATTCTGGGGAGCGATGAATTCCGAAGCGACTCCAGAATCGATTCTGGACGAGTTACAATCCCTTTAGGGACCAGAATGACTTAAAACAATGAGACTACCATTTTTTAATAAATCAGGTAATGAGGGAAAAACTTTTTTCGGCTTGTTTTTAAAAGAACAACAGGGAATTGGTTTTGTAATGAAGATGAAAGATGCGAACATTATCCTTATAGATCAGGAGAAGTTTACTTATTCCAACGGTTGGGAGCACGTTACAGAAGCAATAGATGAAGTAATTTTAAAATTAGAACAGCGGACAAAGACCAAATTGCACGAAACAATTTTTTTTATTTACTCTCATTTTATAGATGAAAAAACCAAGGACATAAAAAAAGTATATTTGGATAAAGTAAAAGATCTTGTCAAGAGACTGAATCTAAAAGCCTTGGGTTATATTGAAGCTTACGAGGCAGTACTGCACTATCTGGAAAAAAAAGAAGAGCTTCCTCTGACGGCTATTTTAATTGAATTGGATCATTCGAATCTTTCGGTTTTTGTTTATAGACGCGGAGAACTGACTTATTTAAAAGTTTTGGCCCATACCGACAAACTAATTGATGATCTTTTAATGAGTTTTATGGAGATAAAAGGCAGATTTGTTTTACCTTCGCGGATTATTCTTTATAACTCAAAAGATCTGGATAATGAATCTACAGAAATTGTTACTTACCGCTGGAGTGAGGAATTATTTATTCAGCTGCCCCGTGTCGAAATTGTTAAGGAACACGAACTTATCCAGGGACTTTTGGAAGTTTTTGCCGAACAATACGGGAAAAATACCACCGGAGCAATTTTTACGGAAGCAAAACCCAAAGAAGAAGTTATGGGTTTTGTTATAGGTGGAGATGTAGCCAAGGCAAAAAATATAAAAGAAGAAATAATATTGCCAGCCAGAATTTCATCTACATTTATAGCCGATAAAATTAGTAGTTTTACCCAAAAAATCTTAACATTACCAAAAATTATAAATAAACGCTGGACTGTATTGGCAGGAATTATTTTGATATTAGCAGGTCTTTTTTTGAATGAGTATTTTTTTCATAGAGCTACGCTTACTCTTTTTCTTCCGTCTAAATCCATAAAAAAAGATTTAAGCGTAACTTCGGATAACTTGACTATTTCTACTGATTCAAAAACAGTTGATCTGAAAGACTCAAAACCAACAACCGGTAAAAAAGAAATCGGGGAAAAAGCCAAAGGCTCTATCACTCTCCATAATTTTGACGACAGCGAAAAAACTTTTGCCAAAGGTACAAGCCTGGAAACCGGCGGATTAAAATTCAGTTTGGATCAGGAAGTTAAGATTGCGTCTGCCAGCGTTGTAACGATTAACGGCGGAGTAGTAAAGCAGCCCGGTAAAGCTAAGGTAGGCGCGACTGCCGATACGTTAGGAAACCAAAGCAATATTGCCAGCGGAAAACAGTTCAAGATTGCGGATCTTTCCAGCAGTCAGTATTTTGGTCTTAATGAAAGCGCGTTCACCGGCGGAACAAAAAAGGATTTGAAAACCGTGGCTAAAAAAGACATGGACGATTTGTTAAAGAATATCGGGATATTTGCCAAAAAACAAAAAACAGACCTATCTCAGGCCAAAAAAAATTCCGATGCAAAAATTCTTACTCAGTTAACCGAAGTTGAGATAGCCAAGGAAAAGTTTGACAAAGAAGTCGGCGAGGAAGCGGATACCATAAGTCTTCAGGCCGAAGTTAAACTGACTGCTTATAGTTATACGGACAAAGAAATGAAAGATGTTATATTGAAAATTCTGACTAAAGATGCGGAAAAAGGATTTGAGTTAAGCAATAATAAATTATCTTATTCGATTAAGGACGCCGCTAAGAAGGGAAATGAGGTTACTATAAATGTAAGTTCCGATGCTAAATCCATAAAAGATGTGTCTGCCGATGAAGTTATTAAAAAAGTAAGCGGTAAAAATACCGGTAACCTGAAAAATCTGCTTACGGAAAACTTTAAAATTGAAGGATATGAACTAACGGTTAAACCGAAAATTCCTCTTTTGCAAAACCTAATGCCTTTTTTTGAAAAAAATATTACTGTTAAAATCTCAAGTTTATAAAATCTCAAGATACAAGAAACAAGAAACAAATAAATTTCAAATTACAATATTTAAACATTCAAACTAATTGAAATTTGAATTATTGGTTATTGGATATTGTTTGTTTCTTGTGAATTGTTTCTTGGAATTTAAAAGGTTATGGCTTTATACAGTTACGTTAAAGAACAATATTCACAAAAGCGTAAGATTATTCATTACTCATCCTATGCCTCTTTGACCTTAGGCTGTTTGCTTTTATTCTGGTCTTTTTATCCGGTTATTTCTTTTGAAATATATTCAAGGCTTTTTATCCGCGAAAAAATAAACAGTCCAGTACCGCGAACTCAGATCGCTTCGTCATTGGAGTTCGCAAATTCGGTTTTGGGTAGTTACAATGCCTATTCAAACAATCTGAGGGATTTTACTCAGGTCAGTTTGTGGTTTCCGACAAAACCCCAGACAGAAAAACCGATAAAAGTAGATGTGAAAGAATACACTCTTTCAATTCCCAAATTAAATATTAAAGATGCTCAGGTGTTAGTAGGAGGTGAAGATCTGAAAAAGAGCCTGGTTCATTATTTACCCGAATCTCTGCCGGGAGAATACGGAAATGTGGCTATTTTCGGCCATTCAACTCTGCCTCAACTCTATGACCCAAAAAATTACACGACAATATTTACCTATTTGCCGTCGATGGAAAAGGGGGATAAGATTGTTGTTAAAGTCGGAGAGAATGAATTTGAGTATGAAACTTATGATATTTTTGTCGTCAATCCCGATGAAGTATCAATTCTTGAACAGTCAAACGACGCTTCTTATTTGACTTTAGTGACTTGTGTTCCTCCCGGTACCTACTGGAAACGCTTGGTTGTCCGGGCAAAACTGACCAAAATGCCAAGCAGAAATTGAATTTAAATTACTAACCTAAACCTATAATATCTGGTAAAATATGGGTCATGGGAAAAGGGGACGGCGTATTAAATATTTTCTTCAAATTTTTATATTTTTTAGTCAATTTCTTCATTGCGATCGGTGATTTTACAAGAAAAATATTTAAATTTATTTTTATCAGTCTGGCAAGTTTCTTTAAATATGTATTTGATTTTTTAAGGAAAATAAAACTGCCAAAATTCAGTCTCTCTCATTTCAAAAAGCGGAAAATAAAAGTGCCTAAAATCAGAGTCCGGGGAATTCATTATTTTTGGCTGAAATTGCGCTATTTTATATTCGGTTCGATATTAACTCTAATCGTCTTATTTATTTATCAATCATATGTATTTGTTAATACGCTTCCTTCCCCGCAGAATATCGGAAGAATAAATTATCCGCTTTCTACGCATATTTTTGACAGGAACGGAAGACTTCTTTACGAAGTATATAGAGATCAGAACAGGACTCCAATTAGGATTAAAGAATTACCTGCATATATAAAAGAAGCAACAATAGCCGTAGAGGATAAAGATTTTTATCGACATAATGGAGTTTCATTTGTCAGCGGAATTTTACGGGCTGTCAAGGATACGGCTGTGATGGGCGACTTACAGGGAGGATCGACTATTACTCAGCAACTGGTTAAATCCTCACTTTTGTCACCTGAAAGAACAATTAAAAGAAAAATAAAAGAAATTATTTTGGCACTTTGGACTGAAAGACTTTTTACAAAAGATCAGATATTGGAGATGTATCTTAATCAGGTCCCGTATGGTGGCTCCTCATACGGGATTGAAGAAGCTGCCAAGACTTATTTCGGCAAACAGGCAAAAAGTTTGACTTTATCCGAAGCTGCTCTTTTAGCTGGTTTACCTATTTCTCCGACTTATTATTCCCCTTATGTAAATCCAAATAAAGCGATTTCCCGGCGTAATGAAATACTGTCCATCATGAAGGGATTAAATTACATTAATAATGTCGATACTGAAAAAGCTAAAAAAGAAAAAATGAACATAGTTCCTTTGGAGGCAAGAATTTCCGCACCTCATTTTGTCTTTTATGCGAAAACCCAACTCGAAGAACTGTTTGGTATCAAACAGGTTGAAGAGGGAGGATTTAAAGTTATCTCTACAATTGACCTTGATATTCAAAAAAGAGCCGAGGAGATACTCAAAGAAGAAATAGATAAAATCCGTCATTTAAACGTAACTAATGGAGCAATTCTGATTACCAGACCGTCAACGGGTGAGATACTTGCCATGGTCGGATCGGTTGATTACCGTCTTGAGCCCTTTGGAGCATTTAATGTGACTACGGCATACAGGCAGCCCGGAAGTTCAATCAAGCCTCTTATGTATGCTCTGGCTTTAGAAAAAAATTATACTGCGGCAAGCATAATAGATGATTCTTCTGTTACTTTTCAGTTAGGTGGAGGATATACATATAAACCTGTAAATTATGACGGCAGATTTCACGGAAGAGTTACATTGAGATTGGCACTGGCTAATTCGTATAACATTCCGGCAGTTAAAGTACTTAATTCTTTGGGAATACAAGAATTTATGAGGCATGGGAGAAAATTAGGAATAGAAACCTGGAATGATTCATCCAAATATGGATTATCGCTTACTTTAGGCGGCGGGGAAGTAAGCTTGGTTAACATGGCAACAGCTTATGGGGTATTAGCCAATCAGGGTTATAAAATCGAAGCAACTCCATTTGTTAAAGTTGAAGACCTTTCCGGTAATTCAATTCTGGAAATAAATCATTCAAAAAGTAAAGTTATGAATGAAGGCGCGGCATACATTATTTCGGATATTCTATCGGATAATTTTGCCAGACAACTTGCTTTTGGATCCAGATCTCTGCTTGAGATTCCCGGTTATAAAGTAGCAGTGAAAACCGGAACGACAGATGAGAAAAAAGATAACCTGACAATCGGTTATAATCCGGAATTTCTGGTGGCGGTTTGGGTAGGTAACAATAATAATTCTCCAATGAATCCTTCATTAACATCAGGTGTAACCGGAGCTGCGCCTATCTGGAACAGAACGATGACATATCTTCTGAATACTTACGGAAGCGGGAACAAGTGGTATTCAAAACCGGAAAATATTGTCGATAAAAACTGTTATTTCGGCCGAATCGAGTACTTTTTGAAAGGCACTGAAAATTCCGCTTCCTGCAAAGACAGTTTGCTTAAAACTTCCCCAACTCCAAAAAAGGAGTAATATTGATCAATAAATCCTATTGTAAAAGTCCAATGCTACGATTTTGTCGCTTATAATCCATTGACATTAAATAAAAAGCTAACTATAAAAGAGGAATGTTTACATCATTGCCTAATCTGAGATTATTATCAAATTTTTTTATAAATGTTTCAGCTGCTTATTTTATGTTGGCGGCTGTTACGATTGGATTTATAAGCAATAATCCACTTATAAATATAATTATTTATCTAAGTCATGCTATACTATATTTTGCATTAGCAGTTAAAATCGAAGAAAAAATAAAGTATGAATAACTTTGATTTTCTAAAAGCCATTACGGGTACTCAAATAGCTGGATCATTGCTTGCTATCGCATTTCTTCTTTATTATATAGCTTTTATAAAGAAACCTAACAGAGGAAATAAGAAATAATCTAATTCCACCTTTTTGTTATAATTCCAAACATGAAACTTTCGGTTGGAATTGTCGGGCTACCAAACGTCGGAAAATCAACTCTTTTTAATGCGCTGATGAAAAAGCAGGTTGCGAATGTGGCGAATTATCCTTTTTGTACGATTGAACCGAATATAGGCGTGATTGAAGTGCCGGATAAAAGACTTCCTGTTTTAGCAAAAGTAGTTAACACGCAAAAAATAATTCCGGCAGCGATAGAATTTTATGATATTGCCGGTTTGGTTAAAGGCGCTTCAAAAGGGGAAGGTCTGGGAAATAAATTTCTTTCCCATATTCGGGAAGTCTCCGTGATTGTTCATGTTGTTAGACTATTTGAAGACGGGGATGTTATTCATGTAGCTAATAAAGTAGATCCCAAGGATGATATGGAAACTATTGAAAATGAATTGCTGATTGCGGATCTCGAGACTTTGAATAAACAGATAGAACCGAAGGGAAATGTCAGCCGGGAAGAAACAGAAACTTTTAAAATTATTAAATTTATCAGAGAAAGAATGAATCAGGGAATTCCTGCAAGAAATATTTCCCTTGCACATCTTGATATTCATGCTCCTAAACACGAACGCACAGAAATGATTAATCATCTCAACTTATTGACATTAAAGCCGGTTATATACGTGTTTAATGTTTCTGAAAAACAGTTAGAAAATCCTGATGAAACGTTAAAATCAATTAAAAACAGTTTAAATCAATTAAAATCAGCAAAAACTGATTCTAATTATTTATATTTAAACGCCAAACTTGAAACCGAAGTTTTAACATTCTCGGAAGAAGAACAAAAAGAATATCTTAAACAATTTAATTTAGAAGAAACCGGGTTGAACCGTCTGATAAAAAAAGCCTATGAAACCTTGGGATTAATTTCATTTTTAACAGCGGGCGAAAAGGAAGTGAGGGCTTGGACAATCCAAAAAGGAAATCTGGCCCCGGAAGCCGCGGGAGTAATCCATTCTGATTTTGAAAAACATTTCATCAAAGCCAATGTTATTCAATTTGACGATTTTGTTAAATATGGCGGCTGGCATAAAGCCCACGAACTGGGTAAAGTTCAGATTGTTGGAAAAGACCACGTTATGAAAGAGGGTGAAGTAGTGGAGTTTAAAGTAGGAGTTTAAAAAAAACGACTTTTAAGACGATCGTCTTAAAAGTCGTAAAATCTACTTTTTAAAATTTATTCTCTCAAATCCTACAAGTGTTTGGAGAACTTTTGGAATTAATACGGATCCGTCTTTTTGTTGGTAATTTTCAAGAAGGGCAATTAAAATTCTAGGAGATGCTAATGCAGTGTTGTTCAACGAAAAACAAAACTCTGTTTTACCGTCGGGCTTGCGATATTTAATATTGAGTCTTCTGGTTTGAAAATCTCCCATAATCGAGTTGGACATTGTTTCTCCATAGGCATTTCTCGATGGCATCCAGGTTTCAGTGTCATATTTTTTGATCTGGGGTTCACCCATATCACCCGTACACATTAATAAAACGCGGTAGGGAAGTTCAAGATCCTGAAGAATTTCTTCGGAATTTTTTTGCAGTTCTTCATGCAGTTTTTTAGCTTCTTGGACATTATTTTTCCCAATAATTACTTGCTCTACTTTCCAGAATTCGTGTAGTCTGTAAAGTCCTTTTGTATCTTTGCCGTAAGCGCCTGCTTCTTTTCTGAAACAGGGCGAAAAAGCGACAAATTTTTTAGGAAGATCCTTTTCATTCAAAATTTCATTGGAAAAATAAGCGGTTACCGGTTGTTCTGCGGTTCCTGCGAGGTATGCATCGTCGTCGTTCAGTTTATAAACATCCTGTTCGCTCCATGGGAATTGTGCTGCTCCGAAATGTACAAATCCTTTAATAACGGCTGGCGCAATAATTGGTGTATAACCTTTATTAGTTAATTTATTAAAAACATAAAAAAGCAGAGCGAAATGTAATCTAGCAAGCTCGTTTATTAAAAAATATCCACGAAATCCAGAAACTTTAGCTCCTCGTTCAAGGTTAAAAAGGTCAAGTGATTTGCCTAGTTCAATATGTGATTTTGGAGTAAAATCCATTTTGGGAATCTCTCCCCATTTTTTTATTGCTTTATTGCCTGTTGCATCTTTTCCGATGGGTACTTCGTCTAAAGGTACATTAGGGACATAAGATAAAAGCTTATTTAATTGTTGATTGTTGATTGCTAATTGTTCCTCAAGTTTTTTTAATTCTTCTTTTATTTTCCTGCCCCTAACGAAGCCCTGGTTATTCTGGGCGGAGTGGGGTTTCTTCGCGATTTGGTTTCTCTCTTCCCGCAGCTTTTGAATTTTATGGGTTAATTCCAACCGAAGATCATCAAGTTCTAAAATTTTTTCTAAATTAACTTCCCGGTTTTTATTTTTAGCCGCTTCTTTTACTTTTTCTTTATTTTGTCTGATAAACTCAATTGAAAGCATAGTTAGATTAAACTGGTTAATAAAATATTAGATAAAGTATTTATTTTGTCTGAAATTCTTATACGTTGTTCATTATTGGAGTAACTCAAATCCTTAACTATATTTTTTTTATAGATTTCTACCCATGCTTTATCATTACATCTATTTATTGTTTTCGTTGCATGATTTAAAAAAATTAAGGCTAATTGATCATTCTTTGTATAAAGTTCTAATGCGGATCTTTGTAGGTCCATTGCAACATTTCCGACAATTAATTTTGAATTATTTAAATAAGACATCTAAATACTTTTTCGCAATTTTTAAAAAAATTATTCTTTTTTTTTCATTAAGTATTTCAGCTGACGAGTTATATTTTGGTTTCATGTTAATAAGAGCATTGGTAGCAAAAACTTTGGTATCTAAATTAAATCCACCGCCTAAGATATCCTCCTGTTTACTTCCCATTCTTAACAATTCTTGTTCAGCATCATAGTGGTATTCTCCTCCTATTATTACTTTCTCTTTGACTATATCAATAGTAATTTTAATAAATGATTCATAGTCCTCCGAGGCTGTTTTAATATCTTTTGTTGTAGCTTTAGAATTTAGTATAACAAGCATTAGGTTATTTTAACAAATATTTACTTATCTTTACTACCAGCCTTTCTAAAGCTTTTAATCTATGATTTATCTGTTTGTGTTCTTCCAGTGTTAACGCGTCATAATATTTATTGTATTTATCAACTATTAGTAATGCCCGATAAGGAAATCCTTCATCCCAATATTTGTACGGTTTTTCGGCAACATGTCCGTATATTTTTTCCTGTTCGAACAGGGTCATTCTGGCTTGTCCAGAATCGTTGTTTGATTCCGGTAAATAAAAATAAATACATGTTTCAAGATAGGCTTTTCTACTAATCAATTTTACACCTTTAAGGTGCAATAGAGTGTGTTGTATCAACTCTTCATCTGTAGCTTCAAACCCAAGCCAGCGGCGGGATTTTACACCCGGTTCATTGTTTAGATAAGGGATAATTAGTCCTCCATCATCAGCAATCGTTGGCAGATTTGATAAACCAGCATAGAATTTAGCTTTTAATAATGCGTTTTCCTTAAAAGTTTTTCCGGTTTCTTCAGGTTTTGAAGTAATTTTTAGATCACTTAAGGCCAAAATTTTAATTCCTTTCTTTTCTATATCAAGAAGTCCGAATTTTATTTCAGCCAGTTTTGCCTTATTATGAGTGGCAATCAGGATTTTTTGAAACACTCAATGATTATATCATTTTAGATGATATATTTTGATATAGTATTTATTATTGACAGTCTTATAAGATTTGTTATACTTTTAAAAATCTCCACAAGTTTGGAGTTTTTTTTGAGGCAAAAAGTGAGAAGATTAAAAAAGATTAGATTAAAAAGTCTAAAAAACTGTTCGATTAATATCCGCCCATAACCGGGCGGTTTTTTTTAGTTTTCAGTTATGGTAGAAGTGACACCTTTTTTGAGGGGTTTAAAAAGAGATTATAAAAATAGAATTCCTGTTTTCACAAAAAATGGTAGTGGAAATAAAGTTGTAAAGGCAAAAGAAGCAGGATACCCGGTGTTAGGTAGTTTGGATGGAATAAGCGATTTTGCCGTTCCTGGTTCTGTAGAAGATGAATTTCAGGCACAATTTTCACTATTACCCGATAGGAAAATTGATGTTATCAGATATAGACCTATTGAAGGTAAGCCTCCTATAACTGTTTTATCAGCTGCTATTAAAGTTTTATATGCTGCCAATTTGATTTATGCCTTTCCGGATATTTCCATTTCAGCAATGCAGACGGACAGTGCTTATTCAGTTAGGTTTGAAGGGGAGGCGGCTAAAGCAATTGGCAGTAGAGAAATCTTGTTAAATAAACCTGCCTCTGAAGAAGGCTTCGAATTAATGATGAGGATTTATAATCTTGCAAGTTTGCATGGCGGACATTTTATTTCAAGTTCGGGAGATGCGGTTTTGGAATTTACGGATGTGCCAACTTTGAAGACAGGATTGATTGAAGTTGATTTAGGAAAAATAAGATCAGACTTGGATATGGATTCATTAGAGCATCAAATAAAAGAAAACCTAACTTATGCGGGTGGTATTGAAACCGTTGATGCGGTTAAACGAATAGTTACACCAAATCAATTTACTAGAGTAACTTTTACTGAGTATGAGCCTTTTGATGTTCGGATGGGACTATCTGGATTAAGTGATCAATCTTTAGTTTGGAGTGGTTCTTTTAGATGTCAAGACAAAACAATACTTAATCATAGCGGTTTTTTTGAAAATCCAAAAATAAATCATCTGACGGGAGGATTTGTTTAAGCAGAAATTAAATTTTTTATTAATTATTACATTTTAATTTTACAAATATGCAAAGATTTCTTGGTAATGTGACAGTTATTAATTTTGATGCAAAAAAAGGTAATCCGTTGAGAATAAATTTAAATTTGTCAGAAGGATCTGGTTATTTTGATATTGCTGGATTACCAAAGGGTTGTGGAATTGAACCAGGGGATCAAATTAAAGTATGGGAGGATAGACATATGGAAAGGAATGTAGGACAAACTTTGAATGAGGATGCCATTAGAATACGAGCTATAGCTTGTTTAGGTTGCAGATTTAGAGAATTGCTAATTAATAAAGAAGGTTGTCCGAAATATTTCAGAAGTTAATGATATTTAACAAAATGAATTGGAAAAAAAATATAAAACATATGGATGTGGAAGACAGATTGTTTAATTTTGAAATTAGATAATTTATGGTTGAAAGGGGTAAGGGTTTGGGTTTTGGAGGTTGTGGAGTTCATCCTGAGATACTCCCACCTCAACAATGGGAGTCTGTTGTATTAATAAATAACTATAATGATCCGTTAAGTGGGAGATTGTTTAACCAAGGTAAAGAAGGAAAATTATGGAATATTCCTGTAGGAACAGGATCATATATTTTAAGTTTTAATCCAAAACCGGATGTTAGATTTGAGGATAACCTTCAAAAACCTTATTTTATTCCATCTCAATATTTAGTTGTTGTTTAAATCCGGTGGAAATATATCTGTAATAAAAAATTAATTCTTCCCGCGGAATTATTTTTTCCGAAGATCCCAAAAAGGAAGCTCAAAAACTGCGGGATGAAATAAATAAATACAGATAAGTTATTTTTGACACTTTATTTCTATGAAAGAACTTAATCGTCCACAGGTTATATTGATCGCCGGTGGATCATGTTCGGGGAAATCGGAGTTTGCCAAATGGTTTAAAAATTCTGTAATAATAGAACTGGACAACTTTTATAAGCCTAAAGATCAGGTTCCGAAAGATTCGGAATGGGGATATAACTTCGATCATCCGGATGCAATAAATATAAAAGAGGCTGCAGATGCTTTGAGTTTGTTGTTAAAAAATAAAAAAGTTATAATCCCAAAATATGATTTCATAGTTTCAGAAAGAGTAGGAAAAAGAGAAATCTCTATAAATAAAAAAACAAAGTTTGTAATAATGGAAGGCATATTCACATTTTATTCTCCACTCCGTGAGTTGGCTAAGATCAAAATTTACCTGGATACTCCAACTGAAGTCAGAGTTGCCAGAAGAATGATCAGGGATGTAAAAAGAAAAGGCAGGACAAAAGTTGAAATAATGGCTAACTTTGTTCATGCGGAAAGGAACTATATGAAGTTCATCAAACCGATGAAAAAATATGCAGACTTAATTATTCCCTTCAGCTTTAATCCCGTTAAGTTTAGAAGTTAGTTAGTTCTATTTGCCTCAAAATCCTTGATAAATTTTTCCGTTGTAGTAATCTTAGTATTTTCAATTTTTTTTAAAACGAGAAGATCTTTATCGCCGGATAGCAAGTAATCAGCGTTTACCTTAAGTGCAAGCTGAATAAAAATATTATCACTCATATCTCTTGAATTTTCAGCATTTGTCGATTTTTCGAGTGAAATAAATATGGAATTATATTTATACCAGGCAATAAATCTTGCAATGTTCAATGGTCTGTAATTCACATTTTTTTTAATCTTTTCTTTTTGAATACTTTGTTGCAGCTCAATAAATGTTTCTTTGCAAGTAATAAGCTTGATTTTTTTCTGCTTGGTTTGGTTAATTATTTCCGCAAGATTATTTTTGCCCCTAGTCAATAAAAAAGAGATAATGGTAGAAGTATCAATTATTATTTTCATTTATCTTATTTTATTATGGAGCGCTTATTCTTGTTCCACCACTCAAAAAATTCTTCTTCTGTCATTCCGTTTTCTCGCGTTTCAACTTCCGTTATCAATTCATCCATTGATTTGTCTAAATAATCACCGTATTCTTTTTGTGTTGAAAGTTTAGCCAGCGCATTGAGTGCAAGTCTTATAATGCTCGCCTTATCCAAGGCTTCATATCGATTTTCTAATAACGCCCAGGTTTTTTTTAATCCTTCATCTAATGCTAATTTTACCTGAAGATTTTGTGAATTATTTTTTTTCATATACCTATTATGCAGCATAAGTCAGCAAAAGTCAACAAGATTTTTCCTAATTGAGTCATTTTGATATTTTAAGTAACAGTTGAACTTTTGTTTATCTTATAGTATAATCAGTTATGGTAAGTCGCTGTACTATTCAGAATTCTTTTTCCCTATACTTCCAGATCCAATATATTTATTCTTCGGCTTATAAATTCACACAAGAACAAAATGACCGATAAAAGAGAAAGCACCAGATCTATATGGCAGATTGCTCATGCACCTAAAGACAGAAAGGAATTATTAGATGCCGTTGAGAGACAACATTCAGAATATACTGAATTTATGTTAAAGAATTGGAAGCCCGTTAGTAATGTGCTAGTAGAACAAAATGAATTAGTCGAAAATTTTTTACGGGGGGAAGGAGTAATTCTCAATCAAAAAGTTGATGGGTCACGACTGAAAATAGATTATGAAGTCAAAGCTAACTTTCGTAGTCAGGAACGAACAATTCAGTCTAGTCAAGGGTGGTTACCCAATGATGAGAAGGATCCACTTAGAGGAATGTTGTCACATTTGTGGCAATGGGAATTTGTTGATCAAATTATGATTAATTTAGTAGGCAAGCAAGGAAACAGTATTTTAGTTGAAGGAGAAAAAACGGATTATTTTCTATACGAGTATCCAAATGGTTCGCTTAATATATATTCCAAAGGTCTGCAAAGTGCAATAGGTTCCAGACGAGTTGATCTAACATTGCAAAGATTTGATCAGGATAGAGTTTTATCTGTTGCGAAATATTTCAGGGATTATACAAAAAAACTTTTGGCCAGATCCGGTGCAAAGGTAATTCAAGGTTAATTTTAATAACATTATTTGATATAGAAATTAGTATTGATTTTTAATAGGAATGAGTTTATAATCTAATATGGAAATAGGTAATTCAACTAGTTACAAATATA
>MGAF01000048.1:19298-23096 GCA_001789635.1 Candidatus Roizmanbacteria bacterium RIFCSPLOWO2_01_FULL_35_13
CCCGCCGAAATCGGCGGGTTTTTTTGTAATATGTGGAGCAAATATTTAGAAGCGTTAACAAATGCGAAGAGCCTTGGAGAAAATTTATTTACAGGGAATGAAAAAATTCCAGTATCAAACATTGGAATAGTTGCGGTTAGATCAGGGGGTATGAAAGGTGAATTGATAAGCAGCTTGGTCCGATCTGTAGCTCCAGATGCTGAAATTTACCTGCACAAGTCGACTTTCCAAGAAGATATGCCTGAGAACAAAAACTTAACGCCGAGAAGAAAGGCGGCGGGAAAAGTAATAGATTGGGGAGGAACGGAAAGTGATGTGAGGAGTGTTTTTAAATCTGATCCTGCAAAGCCCGGTTTTACTGTCAGCGTAGCCAGTGATGTGGTTCAAGAAGCCAACGGAAAAATACTACACAAACCAAGCAGAGATTCTAATTTAGATGAAATAAAAGATTTATTATCCAACCTATTAATTTTTGAAGGTGAAAAGCAATTTACAGCGCATGCAAATATTGCAGCTTTGGCAAAAGATCCGAATTATATAGAAGATATGGGAAGAGGTTTGATAGCCGACTTACGAACTTCTTTTAAATCCACTTCTTTTACCCGGGAAGAAATAGATTTTTATATATACGGTTTAAGCGGTAAAGATGGAACTTTTCCGCAAGCAGCTTTAGATATTTTATCCGAATTAAAACAACAATTTGAAATATCTCCGGATGAAGAAACTTTATTAGGTAAAGGTTTAAGTTCAGACGAATTAAAATTAACAACAGCTGCGTTAAGATGGTTACATCCTTTATTTCAAAGACATATGGTTGAAATAGACGGAATAGGGTTAAATGACGATAGATTTAATCAACAATTGAACCGATTGTTTAGTTCATTAATGGGAGCTCCTCAGGAATTAAATTTATTATTACAAAATATTTCGCAAGATACACTATGGACAAACCAACGGAGTATATTTCCAGAAATGCCAGGTAATTGGAAAGAATTTTCATTAGACAAAGAATCGGAGTCTGTTTTAATTGAAAAAGCTGATGTTTCTGATTTTGAAACAATTGAAGAAATGAGTTTAGTTGCTTTTAGTAATTTTATTACAGCCGATAGTTATGATTTTTTATCGGCTCATCAGAAACAATTATATATTCAGGCAAACTCGGTGGAAGGAACACGGGACTTAATTTCACATCCAGATAATATAGTAGTTTTAGTTTCCAGGGATTTAAAGGGAAAAATAACAGGATATGTGGTGTTGAGAAAAAATGGTGAAGAAAATATGGCTCAAATAAAAAGAGCTCATGTTGAGATGCGAAATCATAAAAAAGGAATTGGTCAAAAGTTGTTAACTTGTGCAGAAGATCTAGCAAGAGATGCAGGAATAAAATTTATTAAAACCCAGGCAACTGGATCGTCAGAATCTTGGTTTAGTAAGTTTGGATATGTTACCATTGGTAGGTCAAATCACGCTGATGGAGTATTTAATGGAGGAGAATCAACGCCGAAATTTGCACTAATGCAAAAAGAGCTATAACCTATATTTATTTGAAAATTTGAGATATGTCTATTTTCACCAAAAGCATTCAAGGTAAAATTAATAAAAGCGATGGAGTTAGAATTTGTATTATGCGAAGACCCGATAGGTCAGTTAGTTATGATATCTGGATGCCTATTTTAGCCCCTTCTGGAAAATTGTTGACGGATTTTCATAAAAAAAAAGTAATTTGGCCGGTTTTTGAAGAACGCTTCCGAAAAGAAGTAATCAAAGGTCAAAGAAAATATTTATTGTTATTGGTGGAAATGGCTTTAAAAAGAAAGATAACCATTTTATGTTGGGAAAAAACTCCTAAACATTGCCATCGGAGATTGGTAGCAGAAGAATGTAAAAAAATGAATAAAAAGTTAAAAGTGGTTATAAAATAAATAATGGAAAGCAAAGCAGATTTTGCTAAAAATTACAGCTTAGAAATTGTAGGAAGTGTCGCTTCGGGTAAGACTACATTAGCTAAAATGCTAAGTCGGTATAGTAATTTACAGTATTTTAATACTGACTTATATACCAGTAACCCATTTCTGAAGCTATACCCAAAGAACCGTAAAAAATGGTCATTCATAACGGGTTTACAATTTTCTTACCAACGCTCACAACGAATAAAATCATTAATAGAGATATTAAAAAGAAGACCTATTGTCTTGGATCAGGGCTTTGACATGGGGTTATACGTGTACTCTAAGAACTGTTTTTTACAGGGTGAAATGATAATGGAAGAATGGAAATTATTAGAGAAACTTCATGGAATGTTTATGAAAAAACTTCCAAGTATCAAAATAAGTATTCTTTTAAATATACCTGAGGCAGAAATTACTAAAAGAATTATGAAAAGAGGAAGAACACATGAAAAAAACTACTTAGGAAGTTATATTCAGCAGTTAAACAATATGCTGTTAGACTATAAAGGAATGTTGTATAAAAGAAACTTACGGGAAACCATAATTACCTATGATCAATTGAATAATAATTTTCAATATCTTGGAAAAAAAAACGACAAGCTAACCTTTTTAGTTAAAAAAGCCCTAAATAGTTTAAATAAAAAGTATGAATATTCCAGATAGATGGAATGGAAGGTTTCTACCAAAAGAAACCAGGAAAAAATTAATTTTAAATTATCCTAAAGACAAATTAAATGGATACTTATTTTCATCGCCGGAAAAGGCATATCGTGCTGTTCTGGAAATATTAAATACTTCTAAATTAGTTGCATTTCCAGACATAGATGACAATATTTTTCATTCTGAACCTTGGTTAAGAGGTCAACTAAACAATATAATATCAAAGGAAATACCAGAATTTAAACCTGTTTCTTTAAATGAAGTTAAGTTAGCCGGAGGTAGATATTATCAAGTTGAGAGGTATCAGGAAGCGGCAAAGATGATGAACGTGGATTTTTATAATTTATTTCAAATAGTACAAAATGATGTGGGACTTCATTCTTTAATGATGCCAACTCCTGACAGAAAAGAGTTAGTTGCCGCGTTTGTAAAAAGTGAGTTTGCAATTGGCGGTTATCCAACGGCTAGGCCTACTAGTTTGACTCAAGTTACAGCTGCTTCTCTAAGTTTTTATGGACTGCCGGTAGCCCCCGTAATAGATGTTAATGCTGATAGTGGTCAACCTGCAAACGCAAAAGTGGAATTTTTTAAGAGAATTTTAGAATTAGATGACGATAATGGAAAAACTATTGTGTTTATAGATGATGATGTCAGAACAGTTAAATCTGTAAGTCAAGCTTTTCCACATTTAATATGTATGGTTCCAACTGTTCCAAGAAATATTGATAGATTGCAGGAGTTAGTAGGTACAAATATTATTTATGGTTCGCCGCTGCAACTCGCTGAATGTATTTCTAAAATTAATCAAAGTTAATAAATTAAGTTGCCGAAACTATTCCAGAGAGTTCGACTTTGTCGTTGCAGTATCTGGTGATGATTTCGATACCCACTTTAAGGAAAAAAATTATTTTGAGGTGATTTTTTTGGTGTAGTTTTCGACTTCCTGAATCAGGAAATTTTTTATTTTATCTTTGGTATAGGTTTTATCAGTAAATTTGAGATTAAATTCGGTAAGATCGTCGTAATAAGTGAGTTGGCTTAAAAATTGCTCCATGGAGAACTCAACGCCAAATTTTTTTCTGGCGTTTACCGCGATTTCATCAAAAGAATATAATTTATTTTCCAGTATATAAAAAAGATCAAAGTAGTCTCTCCAAGTAGCCCGTCTACCTATTGTATGAGCCTTATC
>MGAF01000048.1:23150-33091 GCA_001789635.1 Candidatus Roizmanbacteria bacterium RIFCSPLOWO2_01_FULL_35_13
CATCATTGTCCAACTTCATAGTAACCATATCGGAACTTTTAAATACTATTTTTTTTATATCAAGCGTTTTATTCAGAAGATGAATATCTTTTGGATGGATAGGTTTTGTTTGAAAAAGATCAAAATCAAAAGAATATCTATGTTTTAATTGAAGCGCAAGCGAAGTTCCACCGGCAAGAATAGCCTTTTTTTTGAACACAGAGAGCTTTTTAAATACCTCAAGCTGGTTTTTGTCTAATAATTCTAGGTGTATTGACGACATAATATTCCCTTATAAACTGCCTATTTTTTAAGCCTAACATAACTTTGGCAAGCGAAAATCGTTGTGGCATATAAATTTTTGCCGGTTCTTTAACAAAAGTGGATATAATAGTTTTTGAAGGATAGGTTTTAAATAGCCAACGCCAGTCTTCAATACCTCCGATTGACAATGTCTGATGAATTATATAATTTTTGTCTTTTTCAAGGTCTAAATTATTGGTATCTGTTGACCATAATGTTGCCTGAAGTTTTTTTGGTGGATGATTTAACATGGTTAAAGTATACCATTATTGGTTGAAACAATTCCTGCTAGTTCGACTTTGCCGCCGCAGTATTTAGTTATGATTTCAATACTTTCTTTTAGAGTTTTTTCAACTTGGTTGCGGGTTATATCATAAATTCCATCAATATTTAAAAGTATATTTTTGGTTTGTTCGGTGACAGCCGTTCTTTGAGCATCCCTATAATTGAAATAAATGTTATAACCTCCGTTTTGGTCAAAATAAGCAAGGTCAATTGGTTTGTATTCGGTTGGTTCATCATCACCCAGCAATAATATTTTTTCACCTTCCTCAGGAAACCTCAAAACTGTAGGAAACTTTATTTTATCCAAATCAAAAGCACCCGAAGAAACATGATATTTCATTACGATCAGGTTGTATGCGTCCACACAAGTATTAATATTGTAGAGTCCTTTTTTCAAGGCAATTCTTCTGAGCAACGCTTCGGGTGACGGTCTTTTTGAGTGCCAGTCCAGACCCATTTCTTTATAAATTTTTCTATAACTCTGAATTTCAGGATAAGAACTGATTATTTCGTTATTTAATCCGGCCTGTGATTTTAAAAATTCATCAATTTCTTTGCGAAGATCCGGGTGATTTTTCTTTATAATTACACCTTTGATGAGTGCGATGCCAATATTAATTGATGGATATTTTTGCGCCATTTTTGGATCAATAGTAAAAATATCCGGTCTGCTTAATCTGGGAATGTGAACAGTGTTGTAAGAAGTTATCAGGGATTTTGGTTTTGGTTCAGAATCGTTAGCAGTTGGTTTAGCGACTTTAGTTGCTAATTTTGTTGGAGTTTTGCCTGTTTCAACAATTCCGGCAACTTCTAGTTTTCCTCCGCAATATTTAGTAATATTATCAATTGTTGTTTTTAAGGCTTTTTCTACAATTTCTCTATTTACAGCAAAGACCCCTTCAAGGGTTATCAATACGTCTCTAGTTTTTTTTGTTACGGCAGTCCTTTGTGCATCACGATAACCAAAGTTTATAAATCCGCCGATCTGGTCAAACCAAGCTATTTCTGAAGTTACATAAGCAGTCGGTTCTTTGTCGCCAAAAAGTTGAATTTGCTCACCTTGTTTGGCGAATCTTACAGTCATTGGATTTTTAATAGTTTCATAGTCATATACTCCACCTGACATTTTATATTTCATAGCCACAATATTAAAAATATCCGCTACCGTATTGATTTTATAAAGATCTTTTTTTTGTGCTAAACGTCGAAGCAAAGCTTCTGGGGCAGGTCTTCTGGAGTGATAATCAATACCCATAAATTTCAGAATTTTCCTATAACTTTGGATTTCCGGGTACGAATTAATATCTTCTGTGCTTAAATTAGCTTGGGAGTCAATAAATTCATCTAATAATTGATTAACCTGCAGATTATTTGTTTGGTTGTTGACACCTCTTATAACGGCTATTCCCGCAAATAAGGAAGGAATTTTTTTATTTATTTCTTCATCTATAGAAAGTAATTCTTTATTATTCAGTAATTGAAATATATTTTTGTATTTTTGTTCCTCAACTGTTTTCCCGGTTAAGGTAATAAAAGATTTAAGTTTTTGAATTGTTGGATCTATTCCCATTTTTAAGATTAAATCAGAGGCTTTTGGACCATACGGTTTACCGGTAAGTGCGGAATAAAATGTTTTAAATGCTTCTTTAGGTTTAACCTCGCTTAATTTTATTGAATCAAATAGTATTTTTTGAATTTCGTCCGGGTTAAAAGAATTCAATTGCGACAATTGATCAGCTAATTTGACTAAATATTTTTTTTGTTTTTCGTTAATTGAAAGGCTTTGATTTTTGATATTTCCTTCCTGTGCAGACATAGAGTTTTGAAATTGATTTTCTGCATATTTGTCTAAGAAAATCTTTGCGTATTTGATTCTTTCTTCTAAAATAGTTTTTTCGTCATTAGTTAATTCTGAACCTTTTTGATTTTTAAAAAATGCTGTTAAGTCAGTTTTATTTTTTAATAAGTTTGCAATGGTTCTAAAGCGGGGAATATATAATCTTTTTATTGGCAGCGGCTTTACTTCAGATAACTCTATTATTCGGGCAAAGTCGAGAATAACTTCGCCTTGTTTTCCCAATGAACCAGACCGCTTAGCAGCGGACGGTTCAGGATTTCGCATTTTTGTATTTTTCCAAGAATGCTCAATTCTCGGTACTTTTTTTTCCAGTTTTAGAAAGTAAGCATTCAGGCAGCGGTCATAATCATCAAACAAATTCGGAATTGTATCGCCGAACGGATTGAAATCGAGATGGGTTTTAATCGGAGTCCGGACCATAAAAAAGCGGAAAATATCCGGGGGCAAAATAGAAGAAACCTCTTTAGCCGATGCTCCTATTCCTTTGGAAGATGACATTTTCTTGCCTCCGATTGTAAACCATTCATATCCTCCTAATGAGTCAGGAGCTTCATAGTTAAGAATTTCCTTGCAGAAATGCACTCCCATATCATAAGAGCCGCCTTTTGACATATGATCTTTGCCTGAGGATTCAACGGTGATTCCAATTACTTTCCAGTGGACCGGCCAGTCCAATTTCCAGACCAATTTACCGTTTTCATTGATCGGTTCTACTTTTCCTTCATGCCCGCAGCCTTTCGCCCATTCGACAAGATCCGGCCGGCAACGGTAATAGACATATTTACCGTCCCATTTATTGACATAAGTCGTTCCTATCTTTCCGCATTTTTCGCAGATCGGGTTATAAGGATGCCAATCGGAAGGCCTTTCTTTTTTGACGACTCTTTTAAAAATATCCCGCACGATATCTGCTTTATTGAGAATAAGCCTGATGACTTCATTCATTTTTCCGGCTTTATGAAGCTCCGAAGACCAGATAATTTGGGGATGACAGTTTATGGAATTGAAAACCTGGATAAATTCCTGGGCAAAATAATCGGCGAAAGATTTAAATCCCGGCTCAGGGGAGGGTATTTTATATAGCGGCATACCCATATATTTTTGCCATTTATTTTTGTCCAAATAACTAGGCATGCCGTCCATCGGATCCATATTGTTGAAAACATAAGATGTTTTTGTATTTATTCCGGCTTGTCTTAATGCTTTATAAATCAGGTCGTGAACAATGACTCCGCGTAAAGAACCCACATGAATCCTGCCTGAGGGTGTCTTCATGTCGTCAACCCACTCTAACGGCAAATTTCTTTCTTTGAGTCTTTTTGCTTCGCGGTCAAACCAGATCATATAATTAAAATTTCTAATTTCTAATAGAGTTCGGATTGTCATTCTGAACCCCGATTGAATCGGGGTGAAGAATCCAGCGTTAGCGTATTCTAAATATTAGAAACGTTATGCTAGATCCTTCACTAATCGTTCAGGATGACAGGCAGGAATTATGTTATTAAAGTTCCCACTTCAATATCTTTTTCCACACTTAAAAGTACACATTTTCCATTTTCTTCATTTGTCGCGCACAATAACATTCCTTCCGAAACTTTACCTTTGAATTTTGCCGGTTCAAGATTTGTAAGGACAATTATTTTACGGTCTTTTAATTCTTCTTCCGAATAATATGGAACAAGTCCAGTAACAACCTGTCTAGGTTTTTCTTCTCCGATATCAACCTGAAGCTTATAAAGTTTATCGGTTTTCGGAACTCTTTCGACTTCCAAAATCTGACCTACTTTCATCTCCACTTTTTTCCATTCATCAAATGAAATTTGATCCATATTATATTTTAATTATAACTTATGTAGTAGATCCTACGTAGCCAATTAAAGTATATGGCTACTCAGGATGAAAATGAGTCATTGATGAAGACTCATTTTCACTTAATCTGAAGAATTTTATATTTTATTTTTCCGGCGGGAATATTGATTTCAATGGTTTCTCCTACTTTTTTATCCAATAATGCAATTCCAATTGGTGATTTGGAAGAGAGCTTTTTTTTCAAAGGATCGGCTTCAAATTCACCCACTATCTGAAGTTCATCCTCGATATTATTAACTGAAACCTTAATATAGTTTCCTAAAGCAACTTTTCCATTTTGTTTATTATTTTGCACAACCTCGACATTTTTTAATAATTCCTCAATTTCTCTTATTCTTCCTTCAATAAAAGCCAGACCTTCTTTGGCAGCTGTATATTCACTGTTTTCAGATAGATCTCCCATGGCTCTTGCTGTATGAAGTCTTTGAATAGCGCGACTTCGTTTTACATTTTTTAACTCGTCTAATTCCTTTTGAAGATTTTCTAATCCTGATTGTGTTAACTGTACTTTATTCATTTGTTTGATTACCACGGATGACTAACGGATTGCCACAGATATTTTTAAATCAATAATCCCCTCTTTCTGTACAGTGATTGTACTGTGAGGGGTTTATTGATAAAATACTACTATAATCGTCTATAAAAGTCAAACTATGCTTGGCCCCATCGTCTAGTGGCCTAGGACGGCAGGTTCTCATCCTGTTAACAGCGGTTCGAGTCCGCTTGGGGTCACAATACTTAGTCGGTAAGAAAGCTTTACTTTTTATTTTCCGATAGTTACTTCTATTATTATTAATTTGTTTAATTAATTTTGACCTATAAAGTTTTTTACAGTTTGTTTTAATCTATAAATAGATTAAAACATTTAGGTATAAAATCTTCTGTGTAGCTTATAATGAATAAATTATAGGTTTAATGTCAAACTAGATTTCTCGCTAATCGCTCGAAATGACAAGGGGGACGTTTGAAATGAAAAGGGGCGGTTTGAAATGAAAAGGGGCGGTTCGAAATGACAAAAAGAGTATTTATTGTTCGAGCTTGTCGAGAACGACTTCTCGACTACGTTTCACTTCGCTCGAAGTTTAATATTGGTCATTTATTCTGTGAAATAAAGGTGTCGAGGGATTTGCGAAGATCTTCGTAGGGAAGAGCTCCGATAACACTTTGTGATTTTCCGGTTTTCAGATCATAAATTACACTGGTCGGGGTAGAGTTGATTCCGGCTTTAGTTCCTTCTTCCAGAGATCCCTGTGTCTTTTTTTCATATTTACCGCTATCAAGGCAAGTTTTAAATTTTGCTTCATCGAGGCCAATTCCGGAAGCAAGAGCCGGAAGTTGGTCCAATTCCAAGGCCGGCATTTTTTCGAATATTGTCGCGGTCATTTTCCAGAAGGCATCATTACCTCCCAGTTCATTTGCACATTCCGTGGCTTCGGCGGATTTTTGGGCTTTGGGATGGGAGGGAAGCGGGAAGTTTCTGAATACCCAGGCTATTTCACCGCTGTAAACGCTTAAAAGTTTAGTTAAGTTGGGGTGGATTGTCTGACAATAAGGACATTCCAGATCGGAGTATTCTACCCAAACGTAGCGAACATTATTTTTGCCGTTCCAATGTTCTTTTGTGTCAGGTTTTTTTATCTTTAACTCATTACCGGGCGCTGTTTCCTGATTTTGGTTTTGTTGTGTCTTTTCTTTTTCTAAGCTTTGCGATTTAAAGAAAAAATATCCGGCAAAGAAAGAAACAGCTATTAAAAGTAAGATTAAAAGGTTTGATTTCTTCATAAGCAAAAACTATAGATCAAAAAAATAAAAAAATCAACAGCAAATAAGAAACGCTTTGTTAGATCCTTCGGCTAATCACCTCAGGATGACAGGATGTGACATTATCTTGCATAAATACGGTAGAGATTGCTACCGATTTTTTCAAACTTAAATATTTCTAATTTTCCTATCTCCTTTGTATTTTTTACATGGGGCCCCCCGCAGAATTCTTTAGAATATTTCCCTACAAAATAAACTTTGACCATATCGGGATACTTTTCCTTGAAAAAGGATCTGGCTCCGATCTTAAGTGCTTCTTTTTTCGGAATAATTTTGAACTCGACCGGTAATTTTTCTTTGATTTTTTGATTAATAATTTTAGTTGCTTTCTCTAAATCTTTTTTTTCCGGCTTTCTGGAAGAAGAAAAATCAAAGCGTAACCGCTCTGTTGTTATATTTGAACCTTCCTGTCTTACGTCATTACCAAGAACAGCAAATAAAGATTGATGAAGCAGATGGGTCGCAGTATGATATTTAATTGTCTGTCCCTTAGTATCTGCTAGTCCGCCTTTGAATTTTTTATCCACTCCTTTTTTTGAGATATTCTGATGTTTTTCAAATATAAGTTTATAGGTCTGATTAAATTTTCTTTTATCAATTTCAATATTTTTTTCTTTCAAATCTTCCAGGAACAATTCAGGGTGGTAACCGGTAGATTGAAAAAGGTCAAATGCGGTTTGGGCCCAATTATTGCTTGATTTTTTTATGGCCTTTTCAACTGATAATCGTGCATTTTCTAAAGTAACTCTGAACTTGGACTCCTCCAACTTAAAAATATTTTGAACAGCCGTTTGTTTTTTTTCAATTTGAGGATAAACGGATTTAAAAATTCCGACGATTGATGGCAGCAGGCTTGTTGAGATATTATTTTCTATCCCCAAATTTTTTCCATACCTGATCATTTTCCGTAAGAGCCTCCGTAAAAAATACCCCTGATCTTTATTTGACGGCAGAACTCCGTCCGCAGCTATCAGAGCTGCCGATCTCATATGATCGGCTAAAATTCTCATTGTTCGTGTTGTATTTTCATCTGATTTATATTTTGTATGACTCAGATCTTCAGAGAATTTTATAATCGGCAAGAGTACATCGATTTTAAACATATCCGGACTGCTCATCAGTACGGCGAGGATTCTTTCAAGTCCCCCGCCGAAATCGACATTTTTTTTAGGTAATTCGCTCAGCGATCCGTCTTTTTCTTTTTTATACTGCATAAAGACCGAGTTACCAAACTCCATAAATCTCCCGCAATCACAGTTGGGATGACATTTTGAGCCAAATTTTGGGTTATGTGTCATATTGGAAAATTCATAAAAAACTTCTGAATTGGGCCCTCCCGGTTCCCCGGCTGGCATATTTTCCGGAATACCGGCTCTTGACCACCAGTTTTTTTCAGGGCCGTAAAAAAATATATGGTTTTCAGCAACGCCCAGTTTTTTCCAGATAGTTGCCGATTCAGAATCGCGAGGGACTGTTTTTGTTCCCGCAAAGATCGAGATATAAATTTTGTTTTTTTGTATTTCAAGATCTTTTGTAAAAAAATTCCAGCACCATTCGAGTTGTTCCTGTTTAAAATAATCTCCCAGTGACCAATTACCCATCATTTCAAAAATAGTAGTATGGCGGTTATCACCAACTTCATCTACGTCTTGTGCGCGAACAGCCGGTTGAATATTGTATAATCTTTTCCCTAGGGGATGGGGTTCACCCAGCAAATTAGGAACTAATTGTTGCATTCCGGATCCGGTAAAAAGAGTGGTTGGGTCCTCTTTGGGAACAAGCGGAATCGGCGGGACAAGCTTGTGGCCTTTTTTTTCCCAAAACTTTGAGAATAGTTTACGCAGTTGCAAATGGGTAATCAGCATAGGTAGAATTATAACAAATAAAAAGTAATACTGATCTACGGATTCTATGCGGATCTACCTGCCCGCAATGCTACGCATAGCGTTGCAGGCGGGCGGATATGCTGATAAATCCGTAAAATCCGAATATCCGCATCATCCGAATAAGATCAGTAATCCGCATCTCATTAATTATGATTATAAAAACATCAGACATTAATTCAATAAAGCCTTTTCTCAAAAAGTTAACCTTACCAAAACCGAATTCTCATAAAGGTCAAAATGGTAAGATTTTAATTATCGGCGGGTCTACTCTTTTTCATTCTGCTTCAATTTGGGCTGCTGAAATAGCATCACACTTCGCTGATATGGTTCACTATTCTTCTACTGAAGAGAACAATGAAGTTTTTCTAACCTTAAAAAAGAAGTTCAGGAACGGAATAATTGTTTCAAATAAAAATATTTTGGACTATGTCGAAGAAGATGATGTTATTTTAATGGGCCCAGGAATGGTACGCGGAAAAATTAAGAATTACGAATTAAGAATTAAGAATTTTTCGGACATTTTAAAGATTAAAGATGAGGCGGAATATACTTATCAATTAGCAAAATATTTATTGACAAATTACCCGAATAAAAAATTTGTGCTGGATGCCGGAGCTTTGCAAATGATGGATCCAAAATGGTTAACCGGATTGAAGACGAAAGCTATTATTACACCCCATCAGGGGGAATGCGCGAAGTTATTCGGTGAATCGGTCGTTAAGTATTCGGTAAAGCAAAAGGTGGAAGCTGTTCAAAGACAAGCTAAAAAGTATAACTGCGTAATTTTGTTAAAAGCAGTCGATGATTTTATTTCAGACGGAGAAAAAACCTTTGTGATTAAAGGCGGAAATGCCGGTTTGACCAAGGGAGGAACGGGTGATGTGTTGGCAGGACTATCAGCAAGTTTTTACGCAAAAAATAAACCAGTAGAATCGTGTGTTTTTGCCTCCCTTATTTTAAAAAAAACAGCCGAGCGGCTTTTTTTGCAAAAAGGATACTGGTATAATATTACTAATATTATAGATACTATCCCGCAGGTATTGAAAAATTTGATCTTTATGAAATGAAAAAAGAAACAGTGATTGCTATTTTTTTTGGCGTAATTTTTGGCGGTTTAGTTGCAGTTTTTCTTCTGGCAAAAAACAAGGAGCTGCAATTAAATAAAGCAAAAACGATTGCTCCAACCGGAAAAGCTGCTAAAGCTGCTAAAAATATAGTGGCTAACCTTAAATCACTGGAAATTCTTGAACCTAAGGACGGTGCAGTATTTAATTCTAAAACTGTCAGTATAAAAGGTAAAGCTGATAATGGTTCGTTAATCGTGATACAGTCAGCGACAAAAGAACTGGTTATGAAAAATGAAAAGGGAGAGTTTACAGTCTCATTTCCGCTCGCTTTGGGTGAAAATTTAATTAAAATCACGGCTTATTTAAAGGATTCTAAGGTACGGCCGCAGGAGAGGGAATTGCGAATTTTTAATTTGGATGACGAACTATGAAATCAATATTAAATATTAAAAATAAAATATTAAAAATTCTCGGAAATAAAGTAACAGTCTTTGCGGTAGTTTTATTTATTCCATTATTTTTTAATGTTTATGCTCAGACTTCTACACTTTCGGCTACACCAACAGCTCCAGATTTTATAGAAAATAAGGAAATTCAAAACCTGAAAGAAAAGATCGCAACAAAAGTAGCGGAGCTCAGAGAAAAAAATGTTAAGGCTGTGAGCGGGGTAGTACAGGAGTTTACCTCTTCAAATAAATTAACTGGTACTAAAATAATGATAAAAACTTGGAAGGACGAAAATTTTCAAATAGTAGTTGATCCTGTTCTGACAAAATTTTTTCAAATTACGGGTGAACAAAAAAAGGAAGTCAATTTAAAATCTTTAAAAAAGAATATATATATAATTGTAACGGGAATTATTAAAGACAATTC
>MGAF01000049.1 GCA_001789635.1 Candidatus Roizmanbacteria bacterium RIFCSPLOWO2_01_FULL_35_13
TAAATCGTATTCGACCAGACTTAATCTGACAGGATCAAGCATTCTTTCAGAATATCATATCCTAGAGTAGTGGAAGTTTCGTTTTGAGGTGACTATATTTGAAACAGAACTTACGTAGTTATTCTGGGAAGCGGTGAGTTTTGGAGCGACTCCAGAATCTAATAGTCCTGGCTTGTCCAGGATCTCTGGACACGCTCGTTCCTCGCTTGCCAGAATGACGTTGTAATGGCCTAAATAACTATAAAGTGCGAATGTCCTAAATTAAAATCAATTGCATCTTTATAGAACCTATAGTATAATATTCTCATGTCCAGAGAAAAACGAATCAATATAAAATTGCCTGTACCTAAAGAATTATTTTTCACTGCAACAAAAAGTTTGGGTTTGGCTGTTGGCGCTATTACTACTATTTCTAATGAATTTTTATTAACGTTCAATAGAATACAGGCCTCGCAAAATCAAGAAATCCAGTCTCAATTTCAAAAATATCAGCTGAGTAATTTTCCTAACCCACCTGATATTATTGCTGCTTTTCAAGCGCATTGGATAAGTCAATATATTTATGATTTTGTAGATCAATTAAATCTTCCACACAATGCAAATTTGCAACAAAGCTTAGGTTTTATCATTGGATATGTAGGCGGTCCAGTTCTATTAGGTCTAGCACTCAAGGCTAATACAAGATTTCCTGTTAAAAAATATAAAGATCCTGCAACAATATTACAACCTATCAAATAAAATATCTCCCTATTTATTAATTCGGCTTTTGGAGTTCAGTGAAGTTTCTTTTGGAGATCATCGGAAATCCCTGGTGATTTTTTGGCAGAACCAGAGCTACTTTAAGCACTTCATCCAGATGAGTTACGAATTTGAATTCCAGATCCTTCAATACATACGATGGAATATCAATCAGATCTTTTTTATTATCTTTGGGCAAAATTATGGTTTTTATACTGGCTCTGTGAGCTGCAATAACTTTTTCCTTTACCCCTCCTATTTCCAGTACTCTGCCGCGCAAAGTGATTTCCCCTGTCATTGCTACATCTCTTCGGACTGGGATTTTAGTTAACGCCGATATCATCGCCGTAGTAATTGCAGAACCTGCCGATGGTCCATCTTTTGGAACTGCGCCCTCGGGTACGTGAACATGTATTTCGATTTTTGAAAAAAATTCTTTGGATTGACCAAATATATCCCAGCGTGATCTTATGTAAGAGAGCGCTGCCTGGCAGGATTCTTTCATAACCTCGCCCAAATGGCCTGTTAAAGTAAGTCCGCCCTTACCCGGCATAATTGCGACTTCGATAAACAGTATATCTCCACCAGCCTGCGTCCAGGCCAAACCGGTTGAAATTCCAACCGTATCTTTTTCTTCGATCATCTGCGAAGAATATTTAAAAGGACCTAAATATTTGTTAACATCGGTTAAACCGACATCTTTTTTCTGGAATTTATTTTCAACTATTTCCCTGCCGATTTTTCTTAAAATTGCAGCAATTTGGCGCTCCAACTCTCTTACTCCGGCTTCTCTTGTATATCTCCTGATCATCGTATGAAGTGCATGATCCGTAATCTTTATTTCATCTTTAGATAAACTGTGGGCTTCGAGTTGTTTTTTAATCAAATATTCTTTAGCAATACTAAACTTTTCATCCTCGGTATAACCCGGGAAATGAATTACTTCCAAACGGTCAAGCAAAGCATCAGGAATCGTATCAAGAATATTGGCGGTTGTCAGGAAAAATACATCGGAAAGGTCAAATGACACTTCAAGGTAGTGATCTGAAAAAGAATGATTCTGTTCAGGATCTAATGCTTCAAGTAATGCGGCTGAAGGATCTCCTCGGTAATCCCTGCCGATTTTATCTATCTCATCCAGCATAAATACGGGATTTTTAGTTCCTGCCTGTTTTATCCCTTGGATCATTCTTCCGGGCAAAGCTCCGACATAGGTTCTTCTATGCCCTCTTACTTCAGCCTCATCCCGTATTCCTCCCAAGGAAATTTTTATAAACTTTCTTCCCAAAGCTCGGGCAATGGATTTGCCAAGGGAGGTTTTTCCGACTCCCGGAGGTCCGACAAAACAGAGAATAGTCGGCTGGTGTTCCTTGTTAGGAGCTTTATCTTTTTCTTCTTTTTTCTTTCTCAATTCCATGACAGCCAAATATTCCAGAATTCTTTCTTTGATTTTTTTAAGACCATAATGATCATCGTTCAATATTTTTTCGGCAATTTTTATATCCACATTGTTGGCAGAAGCCACAGACCACGGCAGATCAACCAACCAATCCAAATAAGTCCTGATATAAGAAGCTTCCGGATTAAACTGCGACATTTGGGAAAGCCTCTTTAATTCCTTCAAAGTTTTATCCTCGACATTTTTAGGCATCCTGGCTTTTCTTATTTTTTCCCTGTATTCTCCGATATCCCTGTCCTCACCTTTGCCTCCCAGTTCCTCTTCTATAGTCTTCATTTTTTCCCGAAGGAAACTCTCCCTCATTCCCTGTTCGAATTTTTGCTGAGTCTTTGATGAAATATTTTTTTCAATTTCCAGAATTTTTATTTCCCTATTGATATAATCGACCTCTTTTTTGAGTCTTGATTTGAGATCCTCTTCCTCAAGAAGATTCTGACGTTCCTCGGTTTTTATATCCAATACTACTGCAATCTGGTAAGAAAAATCCTGTGGATTTGAAATATTTAATATATTCATTAAAAAAACCAGATCAACCGTTTTGCCGTAGTTGATGGCTTTTTTTATCTGGGTTACCAGATATTTGGCCATTGCCTGTACTTCCTCGTCGTCCCCAATTTTATCTTCTACTTTTTCAATTTTCGCTTCTAAATACGGAAGCTCTTTTGTATATTCGACTATCCGGACTTTTTCGCGCCCTTTTACTAATGCATTCATCTCTCCCTTCTCACCGGGAACTGTTTTTTCAATTGTAGCGAGTACTCCCACAGTATAAAGATCCTCTTTTTTGGGATCGTCTAAAGAAGAATTTTTTTGCATCGCAAGAATAACTTTGTTTCCTCTTTTTACACCCTCTTCAATTCCGGCGAGACTTTTTGGCCTGCCGAATACAAGAACATTTTCTGTTCCCGGAAAAACAATTGCGTCTCTTACTGCCACAACGGGATAAAGTGATTGTTCTGAAGACCTGGTTAAAATTGCCATCGTATTTAGCAGTATAATAATTTAATTGCTAATTGTCAATCCCCATTTTATCTGAATTTATTCAGATTATCCTGAGCGGCCATTTACATCAATCGGGAGTCGTAGGATCCCAAAAAACCTAACAAAAGTTATATAAATTCATTGTATAATTTCACGAAATCTGTGAATTTCAGTCTTTTCAAAAGAGTCGACTGCTGCAACTGAGATAATTGATCCGTAAAGGTTGGGCGTTCCACCTGATATAATATTCCTAAAGGAAATTTTTCAGCAGTCGTCATCTCCATTCCTCTTTGTACCGCAGCCTCCAGATTATCTTTTTTATATTCAACTGGTAGTTTATAACTATGCTGCATATAATATTGATAAGTATTTATTTTATTAAAAGTTACACAAGGCTGAAGCACATTAACCAATGAAAATCCTTTATGTTTAATTCCCTCCTTAATCAACTCTATTACATTATTTACATTACCGGCGAAAGTCTGACCTACAAAAGTAGCGCCCTGCGTTAGAGCCAAAGTCAAAGGATTTATCGGAGTTTCAATAATTCCGGCAGGTGTAGATTTTGATTTGAATCCTTTTTGTGCAGTTGGCGCAACCTGTCCTGTTGTTAATCCATAAACTCCGTTGTCATGAACAATAACAGTGATATCATGATTTCCCCGACAGGCGTGCAAAAAATGATTGCCGCCCTCTCCGTAACAGTCGCCGTCACCTACGATCGCAATTACGGGCATTTTATGATTTGCGAGTTTAGCTCCAA
This sequence comes from Candidatus Roizmanbacteria bacterium RIFCSPLOWO2_01_FULL_35_13, assembly GCA_001789635.1. Lineage (GTDB taxonomy): Bacteria > Patescibacteriota > Microgenomatia > UBA1406 > GWC2-37-13 > 2-01-FULL-40-13. The sequence continues at coordinate 3,942 of MGAF01000049.1, forward strand.
TTGCATTTGGTAAAGCTCTTCCATGTAAAGAATGAACTGCATAGGTATTTAAAAAATCATTCATGTTTCCGGAACAGCCAATTCCGAAAATCGCTATAAGAGTCGAAGGGTCAAAACCCAACTGCACCAAAGCAGTCTTTATTGCTATACCTATCCCCCAGTCTCCGCATCCCGGACACCAGGTGGGGTTATAACCTGAAAAATCCTGTATAGTTGACATAAAATAAAATTTCTAATTTCTAAGTACTCTAATTAATCTAATCAAATCCCAAATTCCCAATTACCAAAATAATATTAGATCAATTAGAAATTAGGTTAATTAGGTTAATTTTTCGACTATCTCTTCCGGTAAAAATGGTCTTCCATCATATTTTAATAATTTTTCTTTGATTTCAATACCCGTCTCCATCAATAAAAGCTTTCCGAATTGCGCTTGCGAATTATTTTCAATCAGAATATATCTTTTCGAAGTATCTTTAAATAAACCCGCTACAACGTCTCTTTTCATCGGATATAAATGTGTAAAATGCATAAAAGCAGTTTCTTTGCCGCTTTGTTTAAGTAATTTTTGGGCTTCCAGAATCGGACCTTTATTAGAACCCCAGGATACAAATACTGTCTGAGAACTCTCCAGATTTCCAAATATTACGGGTGGTTGAAAATCACTCTGCAAATAAGTATCCCATTTTTTTGCCCTCTTCTCAACCTGTTGCTTTCTTACAACACCGTCTTCGCTAGTATGACCATCCTCAACATGTTCATAAGAATTTGCCTGGTAAAAATGACCTTTTACTCCGGGGATTAAACGCGGAGAAATTCCATCATCAGTTAACTTATACCTCAAATACTTACTGACAACCGACGACTGATCACTGACTACCGCTGTAATTGTTTTACCGCGATTAACTTTATAATTAGCAGTAAAATCATCCACGAATTTTTTGGTCATTGATTTGTGTGACTCAGACAGATACATATCCGACATAATAATTACAGGAGTTTGATAAACATCGGCAATATTAAAAGCTTTGGCCGTCAATTCCAGCATTTCTTCAACGTCACCGGGAGCAAAAACCATCTTGGGGAATTCACCGTGACCGGCATTAACCGCAAATAATAGATCTCCCTGCTCAGTCCAGGTTGGCATTCCGGTAGCCGGGCCGACTCTCTGGGCAAGAAAAATTACAATCGGCATCTCTGCAATTCCCGCAAATGAAATTGATTCAACCATTAAGGCAAATCCTCCGCCCGATGTCCCGACCGCCGATCTCACCCCTGCAAAAGAAGCTCCTAAAGCTGTGTTAATTACTGATATTTCATCCTCTGCGTGCCTGACAACCATACCGGATTTAAATTGCCAGGCTGCCATAGTTGTTAAAACAGTTGATGAAGGAGTCATTGGATATGCTGAATAAAACCTGCATTCCGCTATAGAGGCACCCAAACAAAATGCATCATTTCCCGATATAACTAATTTAGGTTCCGATTCCTTTTTATTCAAATGTGTTTTTACATGCTGAGAAAAATTTTGTTTAACATGATCAAATCCTAAATAAGCTAATTTTTTATTAAAGTCAACTATTTCCTGGCCCTTTCTTAAAAATTGTTCCTCCAATATTTTATTTAGTACCTCAAGATCTGAACCTAAAATTGCCAGAGAAGCACCCATAGCAATTGTGTTTTTCATTACAGGTATACCTTTCAAATCAGTAAGTATTTTCTTAAAAGGAACGGATATTTTTAAAACATTTTCTTCCTGGATTGTAAATTCATCCGGATCAAATAAAATATGCGCTTTTTGTGCCAATTTATGCTTATGGTGTTTATAAGTATCTTCATTCAGACATACTAAAAAATCAATATCTTTTTTTAGAGATCTTACCTCCTCGTCTGATACAACAACTTCCAAAGCATTATGTCCACCTCTAATCAATGAGGGATATTCAATATAGTCGAAAGTAAAATACCCAAGCCGGTTTGCGATCTTTGAAAATACCAGACCCGATGTCAATATTCCGAATCCCGCTTCTCCTCCGATCTTCCAGGTAAAACGCATAGGTTTTAGGTTGTAGTGATTAGGTTGTAGATAAAAATAAATTATTCTTTTTAACTACGAACTACAACCTACAAACTACTAACTCATTAATCGTAACAGCATGGATCTTTATAACCGCAATTTCTACAAGTCGAATCTTTTCCTCCCGGCATTCCCATTAAAGTTTCAAATTCACACGACGGACAATTTCTTAAGTTATTATCAGTCATTCTGGCCCGCTTCGCCGAAGCTTCAGCGTGGCGAGCTTGTCCGGAATCGTAGTTTTTTTTAAACAACGATTCTGGAGTCAGCGTCAAATCGCCGCTTCCCCAGAATGACATACTCATTACGTGGGGAATATTTTTTGTCCCTTTTCATCTTCAATAATTATTGCGGCAACCGGACAACCCTTGGCAGCGTCGATAATAACGCTGTCAACATCCTGATCAGTTGTAGCCAGAATAATTGCCTTTGCTTCTGAATCCAGAACAAATGTCTGTGGGGCAATTGCAACACAGGTAGCAGCGCCAATACAGAGATCCCTGTCAACATGAAATTTTAAATTACGCACCGTAACCGGCCCTGAAGGATTCTGCGGATCTTTTAGTGATTGATTATCCATAATAAATTTTAATACGAATGATACGAATTTTTATACGAATCTACAAATATGCTAATACTTAACTTTATAATCAAAATTAGTATATTCGCATCATTCGTAAATTTATTAGTAGCATTCGTATTATATTAACTTGTGCAATGCTTCCAATGGTAACAATGCACATTTAATTCTGTTTGGTCCCAATTCAATTCCTAATAATTTAGTCATAAAGTTTTTGTCGAGCTTTTTCAAATCATCCTTTGATTTGCCGGACGCAAAGTCAGTTAAAATAGAAGCTGACGCTTGGGAAATAGCGCATCCCTGTCCTTTAAACATAATTTCGCTAACTTTATTTTTCTTAAATACTATCTCCATCTCTATTTCATCTCCGCACAAAGGATTTGAGACAGAAGTTTTTTTTGTGGGATCTTTAATGGTTCCAAAATTATGCGGGTTTTTATAATGCTCTAGGATAATCTCTTGATAAATAGACATTATTTAAATTTCTAATATCTAATTACTAATTACTAATGAATTTCTAATTTAAAAATTTATTAATTTATTGGAAATTAGATATTGGTAATTAGAAATTATTTTAAAGTGTTCTCCACCTTCTTCAATCCCCTCACTAACTTATCTACGTCTTCAAAAGAGTTATAAAGATAAAAACTTGCTCTGGCAGAAGCGCTAATTCCCAATCTTTGGTGTAAAGGCATAGCGCAGTGGTGACCTGCGCGGATGCAAATATTTTCTTCGTCCAGAATCTGAGCTATATCATGTGCGTGATAATTACCGAATGTAAAACTCACTATTCCCCCTCTGTCTTTAACTTCTTTAGGCCCAAGGACTCTGATTTTTTTCCCGAACGTAATTTGAAATTTTTTCAGGGTATAGTCAACCATCTCTTTTTCATGCTGTCTTATCTTATCCATTCCGATTCTTTCCAGATAACGAACTGCTTCTTTTAAAGCTATTACACCGGCTATATGCGGAGTACCAGCTTCAAATTTATGCGGCGGATGTTTAAAGATTGTTTTATCTATATATACCTCTTGAATCATCTCTCCTCCATAATTAAAAGGAAACATTTCATCTAATAGCTCATATTTACCCCACAGGACTCCGACACCAGTCGGACCAAGCATTTTATGTGATGAAAATGATAAAAAATCAGCTCCCAAATCCTGCACATCAACTTTCATATGCGGAATAGCCTGGGCTGCATCGATAACAACTATTAATTTTGGATTTATTTTTTTTGCAGCCTGAATAATTTCTTTTAAGGGGTTAATTGTTCCCAAAACATTGGAAAGATAGGTCAGTGCTAATATTTTTGTTTTTTTGGTAATAATATTATCTAGATTTAGTGTCATTCCGGTCCCTAAAGGGATTATAACTTGTCCGGAATCTAAACCTAAATTTAAATATCCTTCATCAGTTACATCTATCACTTTAAAAGTTGCTCCATTCTCCAGAGCAAGTTGTTGCCAGGTTACGAAATTAGAATGGTGCTCCATCACCGAAGTTACAACCTCATCACCCTCATTGATTATTTTTCTCCCCATTGAATAAGCCACCAGATTAAGAGATTCTGTTGTGCTCCGCGTAAATATAACTTCTTCGATCCTTTTCGCATTTATGAATTCCGCGACAACTTTCCGCGTTTCCTCATATTCTTCGGTTGCCTTTTCCGAGATTTTATATACTCCCCTGAATACATTAGCCGAATATTGAGTGTAATACTCCATGAGTTTATCCGTAGTAAATCTTGGCTTTAAAGATGTGGCAGTAGAGTCCAAATAAACAAGTCCGGGAAGATTTTTAAAAATAGGAAAATCCGCTTTATGCGATTTTAAATCCATACTGTTTAATTTTACTAGGAATTTCCTGAATAAATCCATCAATTAATAACTGTTCGGCTATTTTTTGATCTAAAGTTCTTGTTTTCAGATAATAAATTTGATTTTCGTTAAGTTTGCCAGTCGTTGATCCATGTGTGCAATAAACATCATTTGCTAAAATCTCCAAAAAAGGTCTTGAATCAACAAAACATTTATCAGACATTATAATATTTTGATTCTTTTGATAGGCGTGTGATTTTTGCGCCTCTTTTTCAAGACGGATCAATCCCTGATAAATAAACTTGGATTCATCATAAAATACACCCTTAATGAGCAGGTTTGAAATCGAATTTGGCGCAATGTGCCTTTGGATTGTCTCTACTTTAAATTGATCTTTTTTTTTCCCTACAAATAAACCATATATATCTAAATCTATACCTATTGCTTTTAACTCAAAAATAAATTTGCCTGATAAATTTTGAAAAAATACAATATATTTCCCGGGGGAATCAATATCTATGTTTGTTTTTCTTTCCTTATTAAGGTTTATAAATTTAACCATAACTTCTTTGATTCATTGTTTGACTGATTTTTAACTGCTCTTTCTAGAGAAGAGATTTATTGTTCGAGCGAAGTTATTAGCGAAGTCGAGAACCTCTCGATTTGGTTTTCAACCTCACTCGAAGAATAAAACACATTATATAACGTAATAAATAAGGCACCTAAAAATTTGTCAGGCGTATTTAAGCTTATTCAAAGCGAAAATTTTATCCTTTTGTTGCTGCATCTATATGTGCTCTAACATTGGCAGCGTTACCTTGAGTTACTTTAGCCTGATTTACAGCTAGTTTATGAGGTTCTTGAGCTTTTTTAATATTAAACCTTATGGCTTCATCAACCTGGTCGGGTTTTATATCAATAATTGAATTTCCTGCTTGTCCTCCCAATTGTTTACTATAACCTTCTTGAATCCAATGTCCCTTATCGTCAACAGTTGGAATAGCTATAAAAACTCCTGGAACTGGTCCGCCCAAGGGCTTTAATCCACCACGACTTGGGACCTTTGATTCAATGATACCATCCGTAGCTCCTTTGATAGCTCTTCTTAAGTTCGCCTCAAGTTCGACATTTGCGTGATTAAATGTACCAGTTACCATTTCGATTCCCTTAAATCCTTTCTCTGTCGCCACAACATAAATATTATAAGGTAGTGTACTTTGATCACTTTCAGATAATTTTTTTGAAATGGCTAAAGGCTCTTTTAAAATAAATACTGTCTCGCTTCCTTCTCCAACCTGAGCTCCTAAATTTCCTACAGTTTTAGTAGCTTCACGCAAATCTGTCATAATAGAAACCATTGCGGTTCTTGCTTTTTCTTGCTGTTCTACAGCATGTACCAATGAAGGCTCTGCTGATTTAACTAACACTGACGCTTCTTGGGCTAATGTTTCTGTTTCTTTTGGATCTTGATCATTCATAAATCTCACCTTCCCTTGTTGTTAATAAAATAGCAAAATAAAATACTATTTGCAACAAATCTTATACCAATTTTTACGCTTCGCTAGATTTCTCGCTAATCGCTCGAAATGACAACTTGTGCTATCCTACGCTCCCCGACATCTCTAAATTTATTAAGCGATTTAACTCTATAGAATATTCTAAAGGAATTTCCTTGACAACGGGTTCTATAAAACCGTTAACCAACAACCCTTCGGCATCGGATTTGGAAATTCCCTTCGAGGTAAGATAAAAAAGTTTTTCTTCTCCCAGTTTTTCCACTGTTGCCTCGTGCTGGACAGTAACATCATTTTCTTTAATTTTCATATAGGGATAAGTGTCTGATCTGGATTTCTCATCCAGAATAAGAGCATCACAGCTTACAAATACTGAGGATTTTTTTGCTCCGGGCATTACCTGAATCAAACCCCGATAAGAAGTTCTTCCGCCGTTTTTAGAAACCGATTTGGATATTATTCGCGATGATGTATTCGGAGCAAAATGCAGCATCTTGGCTCCGGCGTCCTGATGTTGGCCTTTTCCAGCAAATGCAATGGATAAAACTTCCCCCCTGGCTCCTTCACCCATTAAATATACACTGGGATACTTCATCGTAACCTTGCTGCCGATATTACAATCTACCCATTCCATAACAGCATTCTCTTCAGCTCTGGCTCTTTTCGTTACTAAATTGTAGACATTGTTACTCCAGTTCTGAACAGTTGTGTAGCGAACTCTGGCATTTTTATGAACAAATATCTCAACAACTGCGGAATGAAGCGAATTAGTTGTATAAATAGGAGCAGTACAACCTTCAATATAATGTACATAACTGCCTTCTTCCGCGATTATCAGAGTCCTCTCAAACTGTCCGAACCTCTCTGAATTTATTCTGAAATAAGCCTGTAAAGGCATGGGTACTCTTGCTCCTTTCGGAATATAAACAAACGAACCGCCTGACCAGACAGCCGAGTTCAATGCGGCAAATTTATTATCATGGGGAGGGATAAGTGATCCAAAATATTTTTTTACGATATCCGGATATTTCTTAAGGGCAGTATCCATATCGCAGAATATTACCCCGATTTTACCTAGCTCTTTATTTATGCTTTCGTAGACCACTTCTGATTCATACTGTGCGGAAACTCCTGAGAGGAATTTTTTCTCTGCCTCGGGTACTCCTATTCTGTCATATGTATCCTTTATTTCTTTAGGCAATTTGTCCCAGGAATTTACCTGCTTGTCAGTGGGTTTAATATAATAATAAATATTGTCAAAATCTATTCCTGAGAGATCTGCTCCCCAGTCAGGCATTTTCTTTTGTTTAAAAACACCGTAAGATTTGAGCCTAAACTCTGTCATCCACACAGGCTCCTTTTTCATGAAGGAAATGTTTTTAATTATTTCTTCATTCAGTCCTTTTTTTGATCTGAAGGAATAATTATTCGGCATTGAAAAACCGTATTTATATTCAAAATCTAGTGTTGATTGTGTTGCGTCAGTCATAATATTTTTTCGTAACCATTCTTCTCTATTTCTTCTGCCAGTTTTGCATCACCTGTTTTTACCAATTTTCCACCCATCAACACCAACACTTTATCCGGCTTTATATAATGCAATATTCTATTGTAATGGGTAATTATCAGATAAGTTTTTCCTTCTTTATTATCATTCATAAATTTTGCTATCTTTTTTAAAGCATCAACATCAACTCCCGTATCAATCTCATCAAATATCAGAAGTTTTGGATCAAGTATCGCCGCCTGGAGCATCTCGAGTTTTTTCTTTTCTCCGCCTGACGCGCCTTCATTTAAAGATCTTTCAGTCAATTCTTTTTTAATTCCCAGTTTTTTGGCAATTTCCTCAATTTTTTTCTTTAATGCCAACGGATCTTTTTTTTTATCTAACGCTATTCGAAGAAGTTGAAAAACTGTTACACCTGACAATGATAAAGGTGTCTGAAATGAAAGAAACACTCCTAACTTGGCCCGTTTATCCGCGCTTAAATCTACTATATTTTTACCTTCAAACTTCAAGAGTCCCTCTTCAACTTTATAAGTCGGATGACCGGCAATTGTAAAGGCTAAAGTAGATTTTCCGGAACCATTTGGCCCCATAATCGCATAGACTTTGCCTTTTTCAAAATTAAAATTAAAGTCTTCTAATATTGTTGTTTTTCCAACTTTTATACATAATTTTTCTATTTGTAACATAGATCACATTATACAGATTTACATAGTCATTCTGGGGAGGAACGCTCACGACGACTCCAGAATCGATTCCGGACAAGTTATAATCCCTTTAGGGACCAGAATGACCTTTTAGGGATAATTAAAGGGTTAAACGGGGAATTCTATCAAAATTAAGATCCGGAGCAAACATCTTTTTTTGCGCTTTATAGTATGCAGCAACCCCAATCATTGCGGCATTATCTCCGGTCAGATATTTATAAGTAGGAAAATAAACTTCACCTTTATGCTTTTTAACTAAATCCCTCAACAATTTTCTCAGATATAGATTAGCAATCACCCCACCGCCAACCACCAGCTTATTAATACCTGTTTTATTAATAGCAAATTCGGTTTTAATAAGCAACGTTTCAAAAATAGCTTCCTGAAAAGAACTTGCGAGCTCAGTTAATTTCTTGTCATTCTGGCTTGTCCAGAATCGATTCTGGATTCGCTCGCTTTTTTCATCTTCTCGCTTACCAGAATGACCCTGAATAAAATAATAAAAAGACGTTTTCAGACCGGAAAATGAAAAATCAAGATTTCCGGATTTAATCATTGGTCTCGGAAAACCATAAAAATCTTTGTTCTCAACCTGGGAAGACAATCTTTCAATCGCCGGGCCGGCCGGATAACCCAGACCAAGTATCTTACCTGCCTTATCCAAAGCTTCACCGGCAGCATCATCCAAAGTTTCGCCTAAAACTTCAAATTCCATATGATTTTTAAAAAGTACTATCTCAGTGTGACCTCCCGATACAATCAGAACCAAATAAGGAAATTTAAAATCTCTTTTTGGATTTCCCTTGCTGTTTTGGACAAAGCTTGAATAGATATGCCCTTCGAGATGATTTACAGTAATTATTTTTTTATTATATTTTTCCGCCAGCTCCTTAGCCTTTCTAATGCCTACCTCAAGAGCAATTGCTAGTCCAGGTCCTTGAGTAACAGCAATATAATCAATATTTTGCATAATTCGTGCGTGTCCACCCTCAGGGTGGAATACCTCGACTTTTGTAAATTTTATTAAGGTTTCATCTATTATTTGATCGATTCTTTCCTCATGCGCCCGCTTCGCTAAAGAAGGATAAATCCCGCCCCACTTTTTGTGAAGCAATATTTGAGAATAAATAACATTTGATAAAACTTTTCGCTTATTAGTTACTGCTGCTGCAGTCTCATCAGCAGAAGTTTCAATGGCCAAAATATTCATATTAAATCATTTAGGTCAATTAGAAATAAGGTTAATTAGATCAATTTTTTACCGTAATCTCTCTTATTTTTTCATCAACATACTTCATCTTCACATAAACTATTTTACCTCTGCTTTTTAATGTATCCATAATTTCTCCCGCCTTCTCTCCCCACTCAAAACATAATATATTTCCTTTTTCCAAATATTTTTCTAATCCTAAATGTTTAAACTCTTCAGGATCTTGAATATTATATAGATCAATATGTATTAGTTTGTTCTTAAAAAATACACCCTGAGGGTGTGCAGACACGGAATATTCATAGTAAATGACAAATGTTGGAGAGACAATATTGTTAATTCCCAAAATGTCTGCTATCCCCTTAACAAATATTGTTTTACCCACACCAAGATTGCCTTCAATAATTAATATTAATGGTTTTTTTTGTAATCCCCTACTTATTTTCCTAAGAATATATTGGGCTATTTTTTTTGTTTGTGTTTCAGATTTCGAAATATAAATTTTTTTCTCTTTAAAAACAATTTCACCCTGTCTGAGAATTTTTATTTTTGGAGTAGTTAAATCGACAATCGTTGACGGTTTATTGCGCGGTAATTTACCGGCATCAATCACCAGATCAATCAGCTTTTTTTTGTTTTCGGGCATTTCATGCAACAACGACTGAACAGAATAGTGGGGTGAACGGCCGGATAAATTTGCAGAAGTGGCACTTATAGGTCTAGCAAATTTTTTGGCAAGTTCAGTTATAAATCTGTAGTCCGGTATTCTTATTCCCAGCGAACCCTTTTCCGACTCAAGCAATTTTATGACATTGTGTTTAGATGGTAAAACAACCGTAAAAGGACCGGGCAGAACCTCTTTTAACAAACTGAGTCTGTCTTTTGTAAGAAAAACATTTTCTTCCAGCATTTTAAAATCCGCAACAAACACGGATATCGGTTTTCCCCAGGGTCTGTTTTTAAACCGGATTAATTTTTCAACAGCTTTTTCATTAGCAGTATCAACCAAAATCCCATACACTGTATCAGAAGGACTGATAACTAATCCTCCATTTTTTAAAGCTTTAATTGTTTTTTCGCTAACTTTTTTATCCTTGAATTTTATAATCGTCATTTTATTTTCCTCTCTATTTTACCAATAATCTGCTAAAATTAGTGGATGCCAAATTCAAAACCTCCAAAAAAAAACGGTAAAAGCATTAAAAAAATCGCCGAGTTTAAATTTCATTTTGATTTAAAAACAGTATTTATAATTTTTTTCGTCACCCTCTTTGGCTATTATATTTTTAATTCAATCTCCAAAGAAGTCAAACAGGCTCTACCGGAAAAGTCATTCTCAACCTTACTCCAAGAAATAAAGGAAAAAAAAGTCCGGAAGGTAGAAATCATAGACAACAAGATTCTTGTTTATTATAAAAATGACAAACTGGCTGTTTCCTACAAAGAAGCCGGAGAAAGTTTTGTCAAGACTCTGAAGGATTCAAATATTAATCCTTCCTCCCTAAATGTGGTGATAAAAGATACACAGGGCTCGGTCGGTATAATTAATTTTTTGAGTAACATTATTCCGACCATTCTGATGGTAGCTTTTTTCATCTTCCTGTTTAGACAGGCGAAAGGAGCTCAAGAATCGGTTTTTTCCTTTGGACAATCAAGAGCCAAGAAATTCAATAAGGATCTTCCTAAAGTTACATTTAAAAATGTGGCAGGAATTGACGAGGCAAAAAAGGAAATGGAAGAGATAGTTGATTTTTTAAAGAAACCGGAAAAATATAAAAAATTAGGAGCAAGAACTCCAAAAGGTGTTATTCTGGTAGGTCCTTCGGGATGCGGGAAAACACTTCTTGCTAAAGCAGTGGCTGGTGAAGCGGGTGTACCTTTTTTCTCAATCGCCGGATCCGAATTCATGGAAATGCTGGTTGGTATCGGTGCAGCCAGAGTCAGAGATCTTTTTGCTGTAGCTAAAAAAAGTGCTCCTTCCATAATTTTTATTGACGAAGTTGACGCAATCGGTAGAGCCAGATCGGTTGGAGTTATGCCTTCACATGATGAACGCGAGCAAACCCTAAATCAAATTCTGGTTGAGATGGATGGATTTAACCCAAACGAACTGGTCATTGTTATAGCAGCTACTAACCGGGGTGATCTTCTAGATCCGGCATTATTAAGGCCGGGCAGATTTGACAGAAGAATCATTGTTGATTTCCCTGATTTAGAAGGAAGAAATGACATTATTAAAATTCATGCTAAAGGAAAACCTTTCGCTCCTGAAGTAAATTGGGACAGGGTAGCAAAACGTACAGTAGGTTTTTCCGGTGCAGATTTGGAAAATATGTTGAATGAAGCGGCTATATTTGCAGCCAGACATGCTAAAGAACAAATCGCAATGGATGATATTGAGGAAGCAGCTACCAAAGTAAAATTGGGCCCGGAAAAGAAACGACTGCAGTCAGACTTGGATAAAAAATTAACCGCTTATCATGAAGCCGGACATGCAGTAGTTTCTCACTTTTTACCTCATACAGACCCGGTTCATAGAATTTCCATAGTATCAAGAGGCATGGCTCTTGGATTTACCTTAATTCCTCCGGCTAAGGATAAATTGCATGAAACAAAAACTAATCTTCTGGAACGAATCTCAGTTATGATGGGCGGTCGAGCTGCAGAAGAAGCTATATTCAATGAAACTACAACAGGAGCGGCAAATGATTTCGACCAGGCGACAAACATCGCAAAAGCTATGGTTGTAGAATATGGTATGAGCGATCTGGGACCTATTAATTTTGGACCGACAAGAGATGTTACCGAATGGGGGAAAACCTACTGGGAACAGAATACAGTCTCACAGGAAATGCTGGCTAAAATTGACGCTGAAGTAAAAGAAATTATAACTTCACGCTATAAAATTGCAGTTCAAACTGTCAAAGCAAATAAAAAATTACTAGATGATGTTGCTGTGGCTTTATTAAAAACCGAAAGTCTTGATCAGGATGAGTTCGAGAAGATTGTGGGAACGAAGCCTAAAATTAATTAACCTAATTTCTAATTGACCTAATTAACCTAAATAAATCCTAATATCCTAATTGTTTTTTTTGTTATTTATTTGATAATTTGATATTTGGAAATTGATTAGAAATTAGAGTACTTAGAAATTAGAAATTTTATGCAGACTCTCTTATTAATCGATGGCAACGCTATTATGCACCGGGCCTATCATGCCCTCCCGCCATTCAAAACAAGATCCGGAATCCCTACAAATGTGATTTATGGCTTTTTTTCCATGCTGCATAAATCAACCGTCGACTTTAAACCTGATTATGTAATTGTCTGTTTTGATACTCCCAAACCAACTTTCAGAAATAAATTATTTAAAGAATACCAATCACAAAGACCGAAGATTTCTGATGATTTTATTATTCAAATACCATTAGTAAAAGAAGCGCTTGATAAAGCAGGAATTACTCATCTTGAGAAAGACGGTTTTGAAGCCGATGATTTAATTGGAACAATTGCGCATAAATATAAAACAAACGGAATCAGGGTCTTGATTCTTTCCGGCGACCGGGACATTCAGCAGTTAATCGATGAGAAAGTATTCGTCATAACTCCAAAAATGGGTTTGTCAGACCTGAAAATTTATGATGCTGCTGAAGTGCAAAAAAAAATAGGTCTGGTTCCGGAAAAAATTCCGGATCTTAAAGCCCTGATGGGAGATTCTTCTGATAATTATTCAGGTGCAAAAGGCATCGGACCAAAAACCGCGTCTAAATTAATAAATCAGTTCCAAACAATTAGCGGAATTTATTTACACTTAGAAGAAATCGATGAAAAAGTCAGAAAGTCGCTTGTGGAAAATAAAAAGAATGTATTACTGTCCTTGAAATTAGCAACAATAGATACAAATGTGTCGATAGATTTTGAAATACAAAAAACAAAGTTCGAAAAATTTAACGAAGATTTAAAAGATTATTTTACAAAATTGGAAATAACATCACTAAAAAACCGTATCTTCGCCGAAAAAAAACCAGAAGTAAAAAAAGAGATAAAAAAGGAAGATAAAAATCAATTAGGTTTATTCTAATAACTTGTCATTGCGAGCAGTGAGTTTTGAAGCGAAGCAATCTCAAACATTATGAGATTACTTCGTCACCGCTTGCTGGCGGCTCCTCGTAATGACATTGAAATTATGTCATTGCGAGCGATGATTTTTGAAGCGAAGCAATCCCTATAATTGAATTGTGAATACTAAAAATTATTTTATATATATCGCGACAAACAAAACAAATACTGTTTTATATACCGGCGTTACAAACAATTTAATCAAAAGAATATATCAACATAAAAACAAAGTAGTTGCAAATTTTTCCGCAAAATATAACATCAATAAACTTGTTTACTATGAAGTTTTTCAAGATGTAAATGCTGCAATCAAACGAGAAAAACAGATTAAGGCAGGATCTCGAAAGAAAAAATTAGAGCTTATCAAAAAAATGAATCCAAATTTCGAAGACTTATATCACTTCCTTTTAATTAGTTAATACTTGTTATCGTCTATAGGATTAAACTCTAGGCCACCAGT
>MGAF01000050.1 GCA_001789635.1 Candidatus Roizmanbacteria bacterium RIFCSPLOWO2_01_FULL_35_13
CGTATTCGACCAGACTTAATCTGACAGGATCAAGCATTCTTTCAGAATATCATATCCTAGAGTAGTGGAAGTTTCGTTTTGAGGTGACTATAATTCTATAAAACGATTTACAAAAAATAAAATCAATTAGGGTATTTCTTTACCATATAAGTATCGATCGATACTTATATGGTATATTATAGATAAAGTGAAAAAAGCCGGAAAATCAAAGACTTTATCTCCTGACGAACAATTTAAACACAGACAGCTCAGAGAGATAGTATTGGCAGCACTAGGCGTGAGTGTTTTAATCGGAGGGATAATGATTACTCCAAATTTCCCAATAGTCATGGGGTCGATTATTAGCTTGATAAAGGAATTCAAGAAAAAGGATATTTCTGCTACAAAAGTAAAGAGAGTTTTAAAAAATTTAGAAAAGAAAGAGATCCTAAGTTTGTCGATAAAAGGTGACGAAATATATGTTCAACTTAAAAATTGGTTAACACCTTCGACAGTAAAATATTCACTCAGAGGCATACTTGAATTAAAAAGAAAAAGAAAGCGATGGAATGGGAAATGGTTCTTAGTGATGTTTGACGTTCCGGAAATTCAAAGGAACAAAAGAATATACTTGAGAAAATTTCTAAAGTACATTGGTTTTTATGGATATCAAAAAAGCGTCTACATTTTTCCTTATGAATGTGAAAAAGAAATCGGTTTGCTTAAACAAGTCGTTGAAAGTGCCAAATACATAAGTTATATCGTCGCCGATAAAATCGAAAACGAACAATCCACCAAAACCTACTTTAATCTTTAAATCTCAATGAATTTATTACTTATTTTAATATTAACTATTAATTTTTTGATATTGACCATATTGGTATCGATCGATACCTGAATGGTTACAATTTATAAAAAAATCATTTATTTATTCATTAGTTTAGTATAATTTCAGAATATGACAATTAAACCTCAAACACTAAAAGGGTTTCGTGATTTTTTACCGGAAGAAAAAAGAAAGCGTGATTTTGTGGCTCAAAAAATTAAAGAAATCTTTGAATTATTTGGATTCGAACCTTTAGAAACTCCGACACTTGAGTATGCGACTCTACTTTTGGGAAAATACGGTAAGGAAGTTGATAAACTATTATATACATTTAAAGACAGGGGAGATAGAGAACTTGCCCTGAGATACGATCAGACTGTTCCTACTGCCCGTATTTTAGCCCAATATCAGTCAATACTACCTAAATATTTCAGGCGGTATCAAATTCAGAATGTATTTCGAGCTGACAAACCGCAAAAAGGACGCTACCGGGAATTTACTCAATGTGATATTGATATATTTAACTCAACATCACCGGTAGCTGATGCTGAAATTGTAACCGCAACATATTTTGCTTTTCAAAATGTAGGATACCCAAAAATTAAAATCCTCATAAATGACAGACAAACACTTTTTAAATACCTCAAACCTTTTGAAAATTTAAAAATAAGTATTTTTTCTATTATTCAAAGTATAGATAAATTGGATAAAATCGGCAAAAACGGAGTGCTTCAGGAACTGATAAGTAAGGGAATGGAACAAAAAATGTCTGAGCAAGCATTAAATTCAATTTCATCGGCTAAATCTTCTCAAAATCTTACTGAAATAATTAATGCGGCAATTTCCTCAGGTGTGCCAAAAGAAGATATTTTATTTACTTCTAACCTGGCCAGAGGCCTTGACTATTATACCGGAATGATATTTGAAGTAAGTCTTCCGGGCTACGACGGAGGCTCGTGCGGCGGGGGTGGCAGATATGACAAATTAATCGAGCACTTAGGAGGTCAATCGGTTCCAGCTGTCGGAATTGCATTTGGTTTTGATCGAATGGTAGAAGCTGCTGATTTCTTTAAGTTAATCTCACCACTTCTTAATGGAACTGAAGTATTACTAACCGTTTTCGACAAAAAAACAATTAATTTTTCACTTCAATCAGCATCAATATTGAGAAAAAATAAAATAAAAACAGAAATTTATCCCGCGTTGGATAAATTAGATAAACAACTTAAATATGCCGACAAAAAGGGGATTCCTTATGTTGTAATTATCGGTCCGGACGAAGCTAAAAAAAATATAGTTAAACTAAAAAACATGAAAACCGGAGAACAGACAGAATTAAATATTGACGAATTAGTTATAAAGTTAAAAAGTTCATAAAGTTTCTAAAGTAATTTATGCAAGTCAATCCCAATGTTGCCATTATCGAAGCCATCCCCGGAGTCGGAGGAGATGAAGCTAAGCTTTGGATGAAAGAATTATTGCTTTCTTATATCCGCTTTGCCCAAAGAAAATTATTTAAAACTGTTTATATCGAAGAAAGTACGCTGAAAATTAGTGGCGAAAATGCTTTTGCCTATTATAAAAATGAAACCGGCGTTCACCGTGTCCAAAGAATTCCAGCCACAGAACGAAAAGGTAGGTTACACACGTCAACAGCTGTTATAGTCGTACTTCCACAAATTATTCAGACAGACACACGAATTAACCAGTCAGATTTAGAATGGCAATTCTACCGGGCAGGCGGTCATGGCGGTCAAAATGTAAATAAAGTTTCCACTGCCGTAAGATTGACCCATAAACCATCCGGAATTGTCACTACTGCAAGCCGGGAAAGATATCAGGAGGCTAACAGGAAAATCGCAATGGATCTCTTATTGGGAAAACTCTACCAGCTGGAGGAAGAAAAAAGAAAGGGGATTATGAATTCATTTGTAAAAAACGTCGGATCCGGTGAAAGGGCCGATAAAATCAGAACTTATAACTTTCCTCAAAACAGATTAACGGATCATAGAATAGGTAAAAGCTTTCAAAATTTAGAGGACATCATAGAAAACGGAAAGTGGGACAAGGTATTTCAAAATTTCTAATTTCTAAGTACACTAATTTCTAATCAAATCCCAAGTTCAAAATAACCGAAAATTTAGATCAATTAGAAATTAGGTTAATTAGGACAATTTTTTGTAACTGTTCAGGATTTGACAATGGGTTTATTGTTCGAGCCTGTCGAGAACAATTGTTATTGTTGCTTCTCGACTCGCTACGCTCGCTCGAAGAATATCTTTGACAACTCCTGAACGATTACAATTTTTTTGCTATAATATACAATCTTATGAAACAAAATATTCATCCCCAATTTTACACAGATGCGGCAGTTCATTGCACATCATGTGGAAACAGATTTACCACCGGATCGACAAAACAATCAATTTCCGTCGAGGTTTGTTATAAGTGTCATCCTTTTTTTACGGGCGAACATAGATTTTTGGACGTCAGGGGAAGGGTAGACACATTCCAGAAAAAACAGGAAGTAGCCAAAAAATATAAAGCAGTACTGGCGACCAAAAAACACGACAAAAAACAAAAAGAAGAAAGAGACTCAAAGTCACTAAAAGATTTGCTAAATGAAGCATAACGTGGTAGAATAAAAATTCACCAGGACCGTGGGTACAAAAATAATTCCTGCGCAGTGAAAAATATGGCAAACCTAAAAAAACTCGCACTGGGACAAAAAGTCCAGGACCTGCTTGCTAAATACCAGAATTTTGCTCTAATCAAAATAGACAGAACAAGTCATCAAACCTTAGAGAGTCTGCGCAAAGAACTGAAAAAAAATCAGGCTAATTTCAAGGTTGTTAAGAATACTCTGTTTGAAAAAACCTTAAATAAGCTCTCCAAAAATAACAAAGTCTACGAAGAAATTAAAAAATCCTTTTTTCCACTAAAAGAAACAAGCGCTTTACTTCTTCTGAGGAAAGAATGGAACAGCGGTTTGACGGCTTTTTATCAGTTCCTCAAAAAAGAGGTCTCACTTTCCTTTAAATTTGGTCATCTGGATGATAAGTCGTATGGACACGAAGACCTTCTAAAGATTGCCCAACTACCTCCCAGAAATCAATTGCTCGCTAATTTAATCGGCAATTTCAAAACTCCGTCTTCACGATTGGTTCACTCAATGAAATTCAATATTACGAAATTGGTTTATATATTAAAAGAAAAAGCAAAGAAAAGTAATTAATATTTCGTCATTCTGGGGAGCGATGAATTTAGAAGCGACTCCAGAATCGATTCTGGACAAGCCAGAATGACATAAAAGGTGGTGAAAATATATGGCAGAAGAAAAAAAACTATCTGAAAAATTAGGAAAAATTGCAAAAGAACTAGAGGGTTTGACAGTCGTCGAAATGGCAGAACTTTCCAAATATCTGGAAGATAAATTCGGAGTATCGCCAATGGCAACTGCAGCAGCTCCAGTTCAATCCACCTCCGCTGGAGCTTCGGCGGACAAGGAAGAAAAAACCACATTCAACGTTATGCTAACGGCAGCCGGAGATAACAAACTTGGAGTAATCAAAGCCGTCAGGGAAATTTTACCCAATCTCGGTCTCATGGAAGCCAAGAAATTGGTTGAATCGGCTCCCAAAGAACTTTTGAAAGACGTTAAAAAAGATCAGGCCGAAGAAGCTAAGAAAAAAGTGGAAACAGCTGGTGGAAAAGTAGAACTCAAATAAACTCTAAATACGAAATACTAAATCCTAAATAAATCCAAAAAAATTAAATTTAAAATACTAAACATTCAATGGTTTAGAATTTATAATTTTGAAATTAATATTTGTTTAGATATTAGGATTTAGAGTTTAGGATTTTAGATGGACTTCAGCTTTAAATTATAGTAGACTTTTACTTTATGACTGCAGATAAACAAAAAGGTTACGGAGCCGAATCAATAGTAGTTCTTGAAGGTCTGGAACCAGTTCGCAGAAGACCGGCGATGTACATCGGAACTACGTCGCAGTATGGAGTAAATCACTGTCTTAACGAAATTGTTGATAATGCTATTGATGAAGCTCTTGCGGGTTTTTGTAAGAACATTCACGTAACTATTGAAGAGAATGGTTACTTTACGGTTTTTGATGACGGCCGGGGAATTCCGGTAGATAAAGTCCCCAAATACAAAACATCTGCTTTGGAAATTGTCATGACTAAACTCCACGCAGGAGGAAAATTCCAGGTGGGAGCTTACAAAGTGTCAGGCGGACTTCACGGTGTTGGCGCATCTGTTGTTAACGCTCTTTCAACTCATTTTATTGTAGAAGTTAGGCAGAGCGGTCAACTCTATCGGCAGGAATACAAACAGGGCAATCCGCTTTATCCTGTAAAAAAGGTTGATAAATCAATCATTGGCTATAATTTCAAAAAAGGAACTGCAGTTTCATTTCTTCCTGATAAGGAAATTTTTAAAGAAACAACCGAAATCCTATTCTCTACATTAAAAAAACAGGTCAAAGAAAGAGCTTACCTGATTAAAGACATTTCTTTTAAAATTTTTAATAATAAGTCCAAAGAAAAACTGGCGTATTATTTTGACGGCGGGATTATTTCACTTATCCGGGACATCAATCGGGGTAAGAAAACTCTACATACCCCTATTTATATCCACAAACAAATTGAAGATAAAGAAATTGAGGTCGCAATACAATACAATGACTCAATAAATGAATATGTTTATTCGTTTGTCAATGTTATTAATACTCACGAAGGAGGTACGCATCTTACAGGTTTTAGAAGTGCATTGACAAAATCAATTAATAACTATGCCAAAAAGATATTGAGTGAAAAAGATGCTGGAGATCCCTTGACCGGCGATGATGTTAAGGAAGGCCTGGCGACTATTGTCTATGTAAAGATGCCTGCCACCAATCTCCAATTCGAAGGCCAAACCAAAACAAAACTGGGAAATTCCGAAGTACAAACCGTAGTTCAGCAGGCCGTATCTGAATACCTTGATGTCTATTTTGAAGAAAATCCAAAGGTCGGCCGGGAAATATTGGCTAAAATATTTTTAGCCCAGAAAGCCCGTCTCGCAGCCAAAGCAGCTAAAGAAGCCGTTTTGAGAAAAGGTATGCTGGAAGGAGCTACGCTTCCGGGTAAACTGGCTGATTGTTCCGAGAAAGATCCGGCAAAATCCGAACTGTTTCTGGTCGAAGGTAATTCCGCCGGAGGAACTGCCAAGCAGGGTCGGGACCGTAAATTCCAGGCAATACTTCCACTTAGGGGTAAAGTACTTAATACAGAGCGGGCATATCTTGACAAGGTACTTGCTTTTAAGGAATTAAAAGATCTCGTTATTGCGCTCGGAATGGGGATTGGAGAAAATATCGATTATAAAAAACTGCGTTATCACAAAATTGCAATCATGACGGATGCCGACGTCGACGGTGAACATATAAGAACACTTCTCTTAACTTTTTTCTTCAGACATCTGCCTGATATTATTGCCAAAGGACATCTGTATATTGCACAACCGCCTCTTTTCAAAATTCAATCCGGTAAAAAAATCCAGTACGCATTTTCCGATTCTGAAAGAGACGGTATAATAAAAAAGCTGGTCGAAGAAAAAACAAGTACTCCGGGGATTCAGCGTTACAAAGGTTTGGGTGAAATGAATGCTGAACAGCTGTGGGAAACTACGATGAATCCGGATAATCGTATACTTAAGAAAATAATGATTGAAGATGCGCAGGAAGCTGATTATGTTTTTACTATGCTTATGGGTGACGAAGTCCCGCCCAGGAAAAAATTTATTGTCACACATGCCAAGTTAGCAAATTTAGATGTTTAAAATCGGAACCCACCCTCAGGGTGGGCAGTGTCAATAAACGCCCTCCCTGAGGGTGAAAAAGTTATAAATTTTAGTTTTTTTTCTATGAACTTATCAAAACTTTCAGCCGGCAAAAACCCGCCGGAAGAAATAGACGTAGTGATCGAAATTCCCCAGGGCTCTTTTATCAAGTACGAGATGGACAAGGACGATGGTTTTCTGCATGTTGACAGATTTGCTTTTACGTCAATGGCATTCCCGGGTAATTACGGTTTTATTCCGCAGTCACACGGAGAAGACGGTGATCCGCTGGATGTCCTGCTGGTCGCCACCTATCCGTTGCAAGCCGGGGTCGTAGTATCGTCTCGAGTCATCGGAATGCTGGAAATGGAAGATGAAGCCGGGATTGATACTAAAATCATTGCGGTTCCGACTAAAAAAGTCGATCCGTTTTATGCGCATGTGGAAGATATTGAAGATCTGGATGAAACTTTAAAGAAAAAAATCCAGCATTATTTTAATCATTACAAAGAGCTTGAACCAGGTAAGTGGGTCAAGACAAGGAATTTTCTAGGAAAGGTAGAAGCGCTTGAAGCTGTAAAGAAATCACTCAAGTGAATCACACAGTCATCCTGAATTTATTTCAGGATCTGATGTTTAGTAAAAACAGATGCTGAAACTAGTTCAGCATGACAAACACATTATATGGCTAATATACAAAACACCGACATTACCACCGAGATGAAGCGGGCATATCTTGATTATGCGATGAGCGTTATTGTGTCAAGAGCCCTCCCTGATGTAAAAGACGGTCTTAAACCGGTGCATCGACGCATACTGTTCGCCATGCATAAACTGGGTCTTAACTTTGGCGGGCGTTTTTCAAAATCAGCTAAAGTTGTCGGAGAAGTGCTGGGTAAATATCATCCGCACGGTGATGCTCCTGTATACGAAGCATTAGCACGCATGGCGCAGGACTTTACAATGCGCTATCCGCTTATCCGCGGCCAGGGTAACTTCGGCTCAATCGACGGCGATCCCCCGGCCGCCATGCGTTATACCGAAGTCAAGCTTTCCAGGATTGCCGAGGAAATGCTTGCCGATATAGAAAAGGAGACTGTCAAATATATCGATAATTTTGACGGAAGCCTGCAGGAACCAATTTATCTGCCGTCTAAATTACCCAATCTGCTTTTAATGGGAGCCGAAGGAATCGCAGTCGGAATGGCGACAAAAATTCCTCCGCATAATCTTTCAGAGTTAGTTGATGCTACGAGCTTTATGATCGATAAGGCCACTTTAAATGCTTCTGAAACGAAAGTCAAAAATACTGAAAAAATGGCTAAAAAAGATATGATCAATCTCTACTATAATGCGGGTATCGAGGAACTTCTAGAATTTGTTAAAGGTCCTGACTTTCCTACCTCTGGAGTAATCTACGGTGCGAATGATATTAAGCAGGTTTATGCTACCGGTAAAGGTAAAATATTGATTCGCGGGGTCGTGGATGAAGAAGAGTTGGACCGCGGCAGGAGTTCAATAGTTATATCCCAATTACCCTACCAGGTCAATAAAGCCCATCTTGTTGAAAAAATTGCGCATTTGGTAAATGACAAAAAAATAGTCGGCGTATCGGATTTAAGGGATGAATCTGACCGTGACGGAATCAGAGTTGTCATCGAATTAAAAAGAGATGCCGCTTATAAAAAAGTACTTAACAATCTTTTTAAGTTTACCGAGCTTCAGACCTCCTTTCCTGTCAATATTGTTGCTCTTGTTGACGGAATTCCCCAGACTTTGGGCCTCAAGCCAATCCTGGAACAATATCTTAAACATCGCGTAAATATGGTAATTCTTCGCTCGGAATATGATCTAAAACAGGCAAAAGCCCGTGCCCATATTCTCGAGGGTTATTTAATAGCTCTTGATCATATTGACGAAGTAATTAAGATAATTAAAGAATCAGAAAATGAACCGATTGCAAAACAAAATTTAATTAAGAAGTTCAAATTTTCCGATGTTCAGGCTCAAGCCATCCTGGATATGCAGCTTAAACGCCTTACCGGACTTGAAAGAGATAAAATAGAAGCCGAACTTAAAGAGTTAAAAAAACGCATTAATTATCTGGAATCTCTGCTTAAGGATATCTTTAAAATACTTCAGGTTATAAAAGATGAACTGCTTGAGCTAAAGAAAAAATACGGCGACGAACGGAGAACAAAAGTTGTTAAATCAAAACCCGGCGAAATAACTGACGAACAGCTTATAGAAAATAAAGAGGTAATTGTAGTTATGACTAAAGAGGGTTATATTAAACAAATTCCCAGGGAAACTTTCAGAGTGCAGCACCGCGGCGGCAAAGGAGTATCCGGGATCGAAACGAAAGAAACTGATAATGTTTACTTCATTACGTCGGCTATGGCGCATGATTATGTGCTTTATTTCACAAACCAGGGAAGAATTTTTCAGACACGGATCTGGGACATACCGCAGGGCTCAAGAGTCTCCAAAGGAAAAGCCATGCAGAATTTATTGACACTCCGGCCTGATGAAAAAGTGACTTCAATTCTTACTTATGATCAAGCAGCTGCAGAAAAAAATACCGGGGGTAATTTTGTCCTAATGGCTACCAAAATGGGAACAGTCAAAAAAACTCTTTTTGCTGATTTTGCCAATATCAGATCAAACGGAATTATAGCTATAAAACTTGAGCCGGGAGATGAGCTTCTCTGGGTAAATCTCACCGATGGAAAGAAAAATATAATTCTGACATCTTCAGCCGGCAAAGCTATAGTATTTAAAGAAAGTGAAATCAGGTCGACCGGCAGATCCTCAATCGGAGTCAAAGGAATGGACTCGGAAAAGGGAGATTTTGTAACCGCAGCAGATGTTTTTTCAAATGAGGAGTTCAAAAAGAACATAATAGTTCTTGGTGATAAAGGCGTCGGAAAAAAAACCAAACTGTCATTTTTCAAAGGCCAGCACAGAGGCGGCAAAGGAGTAAAAATAGCTTCTGTAGACCAAAAAATCGGACGTATCTGCTTTTCCCAGATTGTTAATCCCGAAAAAACAACAGTTATAATCACCAGTTTAAAAGGTCAGGTAGTGAAAATTCCTCTTCAGGCTATTCCATCCCGCTCCCGGACTGCTAAAGGAGTTATTCTGATGCGCTTCTCTGAAAAGGATGACAGGGTTGTAAGTGCCGCTCTCGTGTGATAAAATGTAATGCTGATTACGGATTTAATGCGGATCTACAGATATACGGATAATCTACGTCAGTAACATCCGAATATCCGCATCATCCGAATAAGATCCGTTGATCTGCATCATATACATGGAGATACCTACAAAAAAAATAGCTTCAAAAATTGAAAAATTTCTTAAAAGAGAAGTAAAAAAGTTCGGAAAAAGTAAACCGATAAAACTGACTACTTTTCTGGTAGGACAGGCTACCGAACAACTCTCATATGTTAAAATTAAAGCCAAAATAGCCAAAAAATTGGGTATTGGCTTTGAGTTAGTTCACTTAAAATCTACGCCTTCATTTGAAGAATTCATGAATAAAATTAAGGAAAAATCCCAAGACCCAACTACTACGGGTATTATAATTCAACAGCCTCTCCCTGCCCAGCTCTCTACAGAAAGCCTCTATGAATACATTCCCACAGCCAAAGAAATAGAAGGGCATAAGAGAAAAACTACTTATACGCCTCCCATCGGGCTGGCTATTCTGACTATATTAAAATATATCTTCACCAAAACACGCGGGGAAAAAGATTTGATTATCGATATACAAAAAGAAAGGGGTTCATTTAAAAAGCTGTTCAGAAATAAAAAAGTAGTTCTTGTGGGAAGGGGCATTACCGGCGGCAAACCAGTCGGAAAGACCCTTACCGAAGCCAGGATTAACTTTATCAATGTTAATTCACAGACTCCGGATCAGCACTTATATTTTAAAGAGGCGGATGTGATAATCACAGCCGTCGGCAAAAAAATACTTGCACCGGAAGTTTTAAAACAGGGAGTCACACTTGTAAATATAGGACTAAGAAGAGAAAAAGGTAAATTAAAAGGCGATTACGATGAAAAAGAAATAAAAAATATTTCCGGTTTTTATACTTCAACCCCGGGCGGTTCCGGACCGATCGACGTCCTCTATCTCTTCAAAAATCTCATTGACGCCGCCAAACAACAGAAGTAAATTTCCACATGAATAAATTGATAATTATTACGGGCCAAACAGCCACCGGAAAAACTTCACTAGCTTTCAAACTCGCTCAAGAAAACAATGGTGTACTTATCAACTGCGACTCACGCCAAATCTATAAATATCTGGACATTATTACAGGAAAAGATTATAACTTGATTTCTAAAAATAAAATCGGGTTGTATGATGTAATCAAACCTGATGAATATTTTTCGTCCTTTGATTATGTTAAGTTAGCCCTTCCTTTAATAAAGAAAATTATTAAAAAGGGTAAAACTCCGATAATTGTCGGGGGAACTTATCTTTATATAAAACACTTACTCTACGGTGTTGAAACCGAAAACATTCCACCGGACTGGAAACTGAGAAAAGAGTTGGGAAATAAAACAGTCAAAGAATTACAAAAAATATTAACCGGAGTTTCGACTCAATTAATTAATCAATTAAATCAGAGCGAAAAAAACAATCCTCAACGTCTAATCAGAAAAATTGAAATTCTCAAATCCAGAGCAAAGGGAAGCCACATTCAACCTCGGGGGTTGAATATGACTTTACAAAGCTCTAAAACTAATATGGCAATAACTTTGGAAAATAAATTAAGCGTTAAAAATTTAAAAATAGAGTTTTATGGTCTAAAATTTAAAGACAAAAATTTACTTCGCAAAACCATCAAAAAAAGAGTAGAAAAGAGGTTAAAAAATGGAGCTGTTGATGAAGTAAAAAAACTTCTGGAAATGGGCTATACAAAAAAAGATCCCGGCTTAAAAACTACCGGTTACCAACAACTCATTGGACACCTTGAAGGTGTCCTTGATATTGACACAACAATCCAACAATGGATAAACAAGGAAGTTCAATATGCAAAACGCCAATATACCTTTATGAAAAAAGATAAAAATATTACCTGGAGAGAGATTTAACTTTTTTTGAATAATTTAAGAAATGCTTCTTTGGGAATTTCAACCCGGCCGACCATCTTCATTTTCTTCTTTCCTTCTTTTTGTTTTTCCAGAAGTTTTCGTTTTCTTCCTACGTCTCCGCCTCCCATAACTTTCCCACCCTTAATCAAAACATTTTTCCTGAAGGGAGATATTCGTTCAGAAGCTATAATTTTTCCTTTATACTGTGCCTGAATTTTTACTTCATACTGCTGTCTGGGAATCAGTTCCCTCAATCTTTTGACTAAAAACTGTGCTTTTTCAAAAGCTCTTTCCTTGACTATAATTTCCGAGAATTCTTCTACCGGTTCGCTGTTTAACAACAGAGTTAATTTGTCAGCTTCCACATCACGATGCTCAAAGAATTCCCAATCGACTGAAGCATACCCCGAACTGACGCTTTTTAAGTTGTCATAAAAGTCAGAGATCATCTCGGAAAGCGGCATTTCATAGGCTAAAGATATTTGTGATTTATTATCCATAGTTACAAATTTTGCTCTGTAATTTTGAAAAAGTCCCATAACTTGACCTAAATAATCTTGCGGAGTAATTGCTGTTACCTTTACCCAAGGTTCCTTGTACTTTACTTTACCATCTATGTCACGGCCGTGATCAAGTTGGTAATCAACCTGAGGGGGAGTTAAAACCAGATCAAGATTAAATTCCCTTTCCAGGCGTTCTCTGACTACATCAGCGTGGAGTAATCCTAAAAATCCCACACGGAATCCGGTTCCCAGGGCTTGGCTATGAATAGTTGAAAATTCCAGCGAAGAATCACTCAAATATAATTTCTCTAAAGCATTTTTGAGATTGAGATAATCTGCTGTATCTGTAGGAAATATCGAAGCGAATACCATCGGTTTTACTTTTTTGTAACCTAAGAGGGGAAGTAAAGTACCTTTTTCATCAACTATAGTGTCTCCAACCCTGACCTGGTGAATATCTTTTAGATTAGTGGCTATATACCCGATTTCTCCGGAAAATAGATTCTCAGTTTGCTTTAATTCGGGTAAAAAGTTACCAACTTCCAGAACTTCAAATTTCTGTTGGTTTGATGTCAATTTCACTTTGCTGCCTTTTTTTGTCATTCCGGAAAAAATTCTGACAAAAGCTATAACACCACGGTGTAAATCATAGTATGAATCAAAAATCAATGCCTGCAATAGATTCTGGATGCGTGGACTTTGTCCACTTCCCAGAATGACCCGCTGAGCGTCATTCTGGGGAGCACCCGCTGATTCGGCGGGGACGACTCCAGAATCTACATTTGGAGCGGGAATTTTTTCAATTACTGTTTGCAATAATTTATCAACATTCATTCCGGTTTTTGCGGAAATTTCAAAAATTTCATCCTCTTTAACACCTAAAAAATCCATTAATTGTTTTTTTGCAGTCGGAACATTGGCATTCGGCAGATCAATTTTATTAATAACCGGAATAATTACCAGATTTTTCTCTATTGCTTTATAAGCATTCGAAATTGTCTGTGCCTGTACACCCTGAGTTGCATCAACAAGTAGTATAACTCCATCAACACAGGCTAATGTACGATCTACCTCATAAGAAAAATCAACATGGCCCGGAGTATCAATAAGATTCAAAATAAATTTTGAATCTTTAATTTCTAAATCCGAATTCCTAATTTCTAATGAATTTTGTAAATTTGATAATTGTGATTTGTTAGGAAATTGGAAATTGGAAATTGGAAATTTATATTCCATTCTTACCGGTGCTAATTTTATTGTAATCCCTCTTTCTCTCGATATTGGATTCCGGTCAAGAAGCTGTTCCTCGTGCTTTCCCACACCAACCACTCCGGTTATTTCCAAAAACCGGTCGGCCAGAGTGGATTTTCCGTGGTCAATATGTGCAATAATGGCAAAATTCCGAATATTATTCATAAGCTGATTTACTATTATAGCTTAAAAAACTACCCATTCTGATAATATATTCAGTAGTGAAAAAAACCAGTCAATTATTTAACAATGAGTTTTTGCAGGGTGGATTCTACTATTTTCTCTCTTCCCTGTTTATTAATCTACTAAACTACCTTTTTAATTTCCTTGTAGGCAGAGGACTTGGACCAATCAACTATGGGGAGATCAGCAGTCTGTTCGCTTATGCTTATATAGCATTGGTTCCCACCCAGGTTTTTTCTGCTTATGTGATAAAAAAAATCGGTAGCAGTACAGTCGATCAACTAAACTATGTTAAATCATTAGAATATTCCTTCAAAAAAAAGTTTGGTAAATTTTTATTATTATTTTTACTTTTGTTTTTAACAACTCCTCTAGTATCCGCATTTACCAATCTTCGGATCATTTCAATCCTAATTATGCTCATAATTATTCTGGTGGGTTATCTGGGTTCATTTTACAGCGGAGCTTTGCAGGCTTTACGCTATTTTTTTGTTTTTTCACTTCTTGGATTAATCGCAACTTTTATAAAATTTATGGGAGGACTAGCCATATTCTTAGGAGTTCCAAGTTTACTTTTGGTTTATTTTTTTCTTTTGATTTCGGCTTTATTTATGTTTTTATCCAATTATTATTACTTAAAATTCAAACTCTCAAGATTGCTGAAAGATAAAATAGAGATTAACTCTCGCCCTGTCATTAATGTACTTAAAAATCGCCAGTTTCAAATTCTGTTTCTATCGACACTTTCATTAACTCTTTTGAATAATGCCGATCTGGTTTTTGTTAAAAAGACTCTATCCGGCTATGAGTCTGGAATCTACGCTTCCTGGTCTTTATTTGCCAAAATTATTCTTTACGCGATCGGGCCAATGCTTGCCATAAGCTTTGTCTTTTTCTCGGCAAAATCCCAAACCAATAAACACGCCCTCACTTTAAAAATTTCATTTTTTGCTTTAACTGTCATTTTTATAAGTGCTTACTTTATCTACACTTATTTTTCTGAAACTCTGATTAATATTTTTTTTGGCAGTAAATTCTTAGCTGTCCTGCCTTATTTAAGTTATGCCAGTATTTTTGGATCGCTGTATGCGGGGCTAATCTATTTAAACAGTTATTTTCTCGCCAAAGAAGACAGTCTGGCACTTGTTATTCCTATTTTGACACCGCTTTATCTTTTAGCTCTTTTTTTCATTAAAAAAAATATTTTAGGTATTATCCAACTCAACATTTCTTTTTCTTTCCTCGTACTGCTTGTCTATCTGACTTTTTACCTCAAAGAAAAACTATACTCTTATTTTAAACCGTTTCAGCGTCCTTTTTCCGTTTAAAAGCGCTGTTTCAATTTCCAGTCTCATACTGGAAATATTGGCGTGATATCGACAGACACCGCTCGAACATGTCCCGAATAAAAGTTCGCGCGTTGTAGAATTACCAGCCGATGAATCTATCGATCCTCTTATTCCTTCGTCCCTACCATTTGTCTGATAGATTAAGGTATAAGTAACGCTTTTAGCTTTGTTAAGATTATTGAAATTTACATTGATGGCTTTTCTGTCAGATCTTAACCTGGGACTTACAGCGACTCCGCTTGATATGCCGGTAGACTTTTTGGGAGAAGACCGAAATCTGGGCAAAACTTTTGCCTCCACAGTCTGAACAGAAAATAAAAGGAAATAACCAATTATCAAAAAAAGGAACAGGTGGCAAAACTGAAAGGGATCCCGCAAGCGCGCAGAATTTTTCCAGTTTCTCCTGGTTCGAGCACTTGTGGGAATGAAAGTTTTGACAGAATCTGGAACAACAACTATACTGGTTAACATAGATAATTAACTATAACAAATATGAAATTTAAAATTTTAATATTAATAACTTTAATAGCCGTAATTTCCGTTGGTTATTTTGCTTATAATGCTTCAAAAAAAACCACAAACCTTCTTTCACCGGTATCAGAAAAAACTGAAAAAACAAAAAAAGCCAATCCGGCTACAAAGACAAAAGAGTATACTGACCCGTCAGGTTTCAAATTCTCATATCCGGCAGACTCTAAAGTGGAAGTTATTGATAAAAAGGATCCGGATTACTATTCATCGCTCAGATTAACTTCCAGCGGAACAGATGAAAATTTGACAATAGACGTGACTTCGACAAAATACAAATCTTTGGCAGATTGGGTTAAAAACAATAAAGAGATTACGGGTAATTCCAAAGATATAAAACTTGCCGGACTCGATGCGAAAGAAATAGTCTCAAACGGTAAAAAAGTTACGGTTGCCATTGACCTGGAAACACTTATTACCATTACTTCAAATTCTTCTAAAGTAAATAACACTGTAGTTTCTACCTTTGCCTTCGAGCAACCTGAAGTTTCTGTTGATAATAATGAACCTGCATCAGCGGGAGAAGACATTGTATTCGAAGGTGAGGAAGTGATAGAATAGTCCCGATGAAAAATAAAAACTCCCAACACTATTTAAGTGTTATCGTACCTGTCTTTCAGCAGGAAAAAACGATTGTCAAAAATCTCATTCAAATAAAAAATGTGGTAGGCAGTATCCGTTACCCGTATGAAATAATCGTTGTCATCGATGGAATTACCGATAAATCCCTGAAAAAAATAAAACAGGCAAACATACCGCAACTAAAAACCCTGGGCTATATGAAAAATCAGGGTAAAAGCCACGCTATCCGCCTTGGAATGAAAAAAGCCAAAGGAGATTATGTGATGTTCATCGATTCAGGAATGGAAATTGATCCCAATGGAATTTCGATGCTTCTTGAACACATGGAATGGTATAAAGCGGATATTATCGTTGGTTCAAAAAGACACCCCGCTTCTTTTGTTGATTATTCACTTTTAAGAAAAATTTTAAGTATTGGTTACTATTTCTTTGTCAAACTGCTTTTTGGTATTAAGGTTCGCGACACTCAAGCGGGTATCAAGATATTTAGAAAAAAAGTTTTAGAAGCAATCCTGCCTAAATTAATGGAGAAAAAATTTGCCGGCGATCTGGAAATGCTTGTTGTGGCGCGGAGTCTTGGGTTTACTCGTATCTATGAAGCGCCGATTAAGCTTAACTATCACTTTGGCTCCATAACTTCCGCGGCAACTTTAAGTTCCATCTACGGAATTTTTGTTGATACGCTCGCAATTTTCTACCGCAAAAATATTCTAAGACACTATGAAAAACCTCAGGTTGTTCGTCATTCTGGCAAGTCCCGTCGTGGCGGGACGCGTCCAGAATCGTTGTTATTTTTATGAAAACAAAATCTTCCCAATTTGTATCTGTTATTGTGCCGGTTAAAAAACACACCTATTACTTATTGTTTGAAAATATTCCGGCTTTTGAAAAACAAACCTACAAAAATTTCGAATTGATAATTCTGCCGAACGAACACGTTCAATATGATCTGGTTCTTCTGAAGAAATATAAGTGGCTCAACATTATTCCTACCGGAAAAGTCACTCGTCCTGCGGAAAAGAGAAATATCGGGGTAAAAGAAGCCAAGGGAAATATAATTGCATTTATTGACGACGATGCCTACCCAAAAAGCGATTGGCTGGAACAGATAGTTAAATCATTTAATAAAAAAATTATAGCCGTCTGCGGACCTGGATTGATTCCCGATAATACTAACAATTGGGAAAAAATATTTGATCAGGTAATAACTTCCTGGTTGGGAAGTGGAGGATACTCCTACCGGTTTATTTCCGAAAAAGAAAGATTTGTCGATGACTATCCTTCTATGAATTTTCTGATTAAAAAGAAAATATTTTTGAAACTGGGTGGTTTTAAAGGAAACTATTGGCCGGGAGAAGACAGTAAGCTCTGCGAAGAAATTGTTTACCAGGAAAAGGGTAAAATTCTATATAATCCTAAACTTATTGTTTATCATCACCGGAGAAATTCTTTGAGGGGATTTCTGGAACAACATGCAA